>CAZIWQ010000006.1:0-16349 GCA_964542355.1 uncultured Armatimonadia bacterium | reverse complement strand
CCCCGCCGAGTACCGCAAGGGCGAGATCGAGGTGCTCGTGAACTGCACCGGCGTGTTCGAGGTCGGCGGCCCCCAGGCCGACACCGGGCTCACCGGCCGCAAGATCATCGTCGACACCTATGGCGGCCTCGCGCGTCACGGTGGCGGGGCCTTCAGTGGCAAGGACCCCACCAAGGTCGACCGCTCCGGCGCCTACACGGCACGCTACATCGCCAAGAACGTCGTCGCCGCGGGCCTCGCTGACCGCTGTGAGCTGCAGATCGCCTATGCCATCGGTGACCCCAAGCCGTTCTCGGTCGCCGTGTTCCCATTCGGCACGGCGAAGGTCCCGGAGGAGAAGATCGCCGCCATCATCGCCGACAGCTTTGACCTCTCGCCTCTGGGGATGATCCAGAAGCTCAACCTGCGCCGCCCCATCTACCGGCAGACCGCGGCCTACGGCCACTTTGGCCGCGAGGAGCCGGAGTTCACCTGGGAGCAACTGGACATGGTGGACCAACTCAGGGAGGCGGCTGGCATCTGACCCCGCGTCCTGCCGACCAACCCTCGCTGTTCTCCGAAGCGAGTGGTGAGTCGCTGTATTGCGAGCTCGTCGTCGAGGTCAATACCCGGTCCCTGGACCGGGTATTGACTTACTCCGTCCCGCCCGCGCTGCACGATGTCGTGCGCGTAGGCAGCTACGTGAAGGCCCCGCTCGGCCGCCAGACGGTCTCCGGTTACATTGTCGGCTTCACTCACACCGCGCCGCCGATGGCCATCCGTCCCATCCTCGACAAGCTGGTTGACGAGGACCCGTTGACGGAGAGCGAGGTGGGCCTTGCCCGCTGGCTGGCCACGCGCTATGGCGCGAGCCTGGTCGACGCACTGCGCTGCTTCCTGCCGCCCGGTACGCAGCGCCGGCCCGAGTGCCGGGCACGCTTGACGCCGGCGGGGCGTTCGGCGGCGGGCGACAGCGCCGTCGCGGCGGCCGCCAACCAACAGGCGCTGCTTGGGGCCCTGCGCGAGAGTGACGACATCGACGTGTGGCAGTTGGGCCGGCTGTTCGGTGGCGGCCGCGAGGGCGCCACCCGCGCCACCGCCGCACTGCGGGCATTGGTGGCGAAAGGGCTGGCCGTCCAGGTGCGAGGGCTGAAGCGGCCGGCCGCGGGCCCGCGCAGCCAACAGGCCGCCCGCCTGACCGACGCGGACCACGACTGGGACGCCGTCCTCGATGGCCTGACCACGCGGGCCCCCCGCCAGGCGGAAGCACTCGCGGCCCTCCTCGCGGCCGGCGAGGAGCCCGTGCTGGTTGCCGACCTCCCGCGCGAGGCTGTCGGTGCGTTGTGCAAGGCCGGCCTCGTCGAGGTGTTCTCACACCGCGTGGCACGCCCGGTGCCCGATGCCGGCATGGCGAGCATCGCGACGGGCCCGCATGAGCTCAATCCGGCCCAGAGCGCGGTCGTCACCCGGGTGCGGACGGCCCTGGCGCAGCGGGAGGCGGCTGCCTTCCTGCTGCACGGGGTCACTGGCAGCGGCAAGACGGAGGTCTACCTGCACAGCATCGAGGCGGCGCTGCAGGCCGGCCGTAGCGCGATCGTGCTCGTCCCGGAGATCGCGCTCACCCCCCAGGCGGTCTCCCGCTTCCGGGCACGGTTCGGTCGCCGCCTGGCCCTGCTCCACAGCAGCCTGGGGCCGGGCGAGCGCTTCGACGAATGGGACCGCGTGCGCCGGGGGGAGGCCGACATCGTCGTCGGCGCCCGCTCGGCAGTGTTTGCGCCCTGTCGCGACCTCGGCGTGATCGTCGTCGACGAGGAGCATGAGGGCGCCTACAAGCAGGACTCCCAGCCCCGCTACGCGGCCCCGGTCGTGGCCGCGGAGCGCGCCCGCCGCGATCGTGCCGTGCTGATCCTGGGAAGCGCCACCCCGTCGGTGGAGACCTACTACCGCGCCGCCACCGGCGCAGACGGCCTGCGCCTCGTCGAGCTGCCGGCACGCGTGGACGACCGGCCCCTGCCCCCGGTCGAGATCGTGGATCTGCGCCAGGAAGCGCTCGACGGACAGGGCGGGACCTTCTCCCTCGCCTTGCTCGAGGCACTGCGCGGGTGTGTCGCCGCCGACGAGCAGGCGATGCTGTTTCTCAACCGACGTGGCTTCTCGACGTTTGTCATGTGCCGCGAGTGCGGTGTCAGCCTGCGCTGCCCGGACTGCGCGGTCGCGCTCACCTATCACCATCGGACGCGCCGGATGCGCTGTCACCACTGCGACTATGCGCGCCCGGTGCCCGAGCAGTGCGAGAACTGCGAGGGGTATGACATCGGCTTCCACGGTCTGGGGACCGAGCGCGTCGCCGACCTGGTCGAGCGGCTGGTCGAGGGCGCACGAGTGGTGCGGATGGATCGCGACACGACCGGCGCCCGGGGCGCCTACAGCACCATTCTGAACCGCTTTGCCTCCGGGGCCGCCAACGTGCTGGTGGGGACCCAGATGATTGCGAAGGGGCACGACTTCCCGAATGTGACCCTGGTGGGGGTTCTCAATGCTGACACCGGACTGAACCGACCGGACTTCCGGGCGTCAGAGACAACGTTCCAGGTGCTCACGCAGGTCAGCGGGCGGGCGGGACGGGCCGACAAGCCGGGCCGCGTGATCGTGCAGACCTACAACCCGGACCACTATGCCGTCGTGGCCGCCAGCCGGCATGACTATGCCCAGTTCTATCAGCGAGAGCTTGCGTCCCGGCTCACAAACCGCTATCCTCCGTTTGTCAGCCTGGTGAAGCTCGGCTTCGCCGCGGAGGAGGAGGAGCAGGCGCTGGCAGTGGCACGCCGCGCCGCCGTCGGCTTCCAGGACATCGGGGTCTGTCACAAGGGGGACGACCTCCACTTCCTGGGCCCTTCCGAAGCACCCCTGCACCGGTTGCGCGGGCAGTGGCGCTATCACCTGCTCGTGAAGGGTGCGGACCCCGCGGCGGTCAGAGTCGCCGTGGACACCGTCGTCGCCGCCCTGGGCGAGACGGCCGGCACGACCGTAACGATTGACATCGATCCTGTTGATATGATGTGAGGTCAGGACGAGCACCATGACAAAACGGCAGATTCTATTCTGCGGGCATCCGCTGCTGCGCCGCAAGGCGAAGCGCATCCATACCATCACCCCCGCGATCGTCGAGCTGCTGGCGGACATGACGCAGACGATGATCGAGGCCCCGGGGGTGGGACTGGCGGCGCCGCAGGTCGGCGAGAGTGTGCGCGCGATTGTTGTCCGCGACGACGTCGCGGAGGACAGCGAGGTGTTCTGCCTGCTCAACCCGCGCGTCGTGGCGCGGAGTGGGAAGGCCGAGGCACTCGAGGGCTGCCTGAGCCTGCCCACGCTCCACGGGACCGTCCTGCGCAGTGCCGACGTGGTGGTCGAGGGCACCGACCTCGACGGCCGCGAAGTCCACATTGAGTCGGAGGGGCTGCTGGCACGCGCCCTGCAGCATGAGATCGATCACCTCAACGGAGTGCTGTTCATCGACCGCGCCGAGCCCGACAGCCTCGGCTGGATGGTGCCTGACGAGGAGGAGGAGGACGGCTACCGCATCGATCCCGTCACCGTCGCAGAGGTCATCGAGGTATTCGCGCGGCTGCGCGAGCAGAAGGAACGACAGTAATCATGCGCCTGGGGTTCTTCGGCACTCCCGCGGTGGCGGCCCAGTACCTGGCAGCGCTGTGGGAGCGACACACGATCGTGGGCGTGGTAACCCAACCCGATCGCGCGCGCGGACGCAGCGGCGAGCCGCCGCCGTCACCCGTGCAGCAGCTCCTCGGGGACCGGGCAGTGGCCGTGCTGCAGCCGGCGCGGGGTGAGTGTCCGCAGGCATGCGCTCGCCTGCAGGCCGAGCGCCCGGACCTGTGCGTGGTGGTGGCGTTCGGGCAGAAGCTCCCCTGCGGCGTGATCGAGTGCCTCACCGACCGCTGCATCAATGTGCATTACTCCCTGTTGCCGGCGCTGCGCGGTGCGGCCCCGGTGCAGCACGCCATCCTGCAGGGCCTGGCGCAGACCGGCGTCACCATCCAGCACGTGGCCCCCGGGCTGGATGAGGGTGACATCATCTTGCAGCGCAGCCTCGACATCCTGCCGGAGGACACCTGTGGCTCGCTCACGGCGCGGCTGACGCCGGTGGGGGTCGAGCTGCTCCTGGTGGCGCTCGACGCGCTGGCTGCCGGCACCGCCCCGCGCACCCCGCAGGATCACTCGCAGGCGACCCCTGCGCCCTCGATCCGCAAAGCGGACGGCAACATCAATTGGTGTGAGCCGGCCGAGCTGATCGCGCGCAAGGTGCGGGCCTACAACCCGTGGCCGGGCGCAATGACGCACCTGGGGAAGGGGCCGGTGAAGGTGTTGCGGGCCCGTGCCGCGAGCGAGCACGCCGGGCAGGAAGGACAATGTGGCCGTGTCGTCGAAGCGTCGGTGCAGGCCGGGCTGGCGATCGCCTGCGGGCGGGGGCGGTTGTGGCTGGAGGAGGTCCAGGCGGCAGGGAAGAAACCCATGGCGGCGACAGAGTTCCTGCGAGGCGCACGGCTCGAGGTGGGCATGCCGGTGGGCTGACCCGAAGTGGAGTCCGGGTTGACCCCCGAATGCGATCACACCAGGGAAGCAGGAGTCCCATGGACGAACAAACCAGGCGGCTGTTCGACGAGGCGAACAAAGCGCGCGTCGGTGGCGACTATGCGACGGCCCAGCCTCTGTTGGAGGACGCGATCCGCGGGTGCCCCGACTCCGCGGACTGCTGGTGGGCACTCGCGCACGTGCTGCTCAACACCGGCGAGTTCGAGGTCGCCATCACGCACTTCCGCAAGGCGATTGAGCTCGATCCCGTCAGTCAGCGCTTTGTCCTGGATCTTGCCAAGTCCCTGGAGATGCTGGGGGAGTTCGACGAGGCCCGACCACTGCTCGACCAAGTCATTGGGATGGACCCGGCCACCCGCGAAGCCGACGAGGCGCGCAAGAGCCTGAGTTACTACTAGGCGGCGACACGGTTGACGGTGCCGCCGTGCGGGCCGCGGCGGCGCCGGTGCTTCGCCCCCCCCGAGAGCGCTCCTTCCCACTTCTCACTGCTTCCCGCTCGGCTGGTGCTCGGCCTCCGCGCCCCCCTCCTGCGCGTCGGCCGCTCATCGGGCAGCACCTGACATCTGCGATCGATTACCTAAGGCCGTGCCGCTGGCGGCCGGCCTGTTGAGCGAGGTCTCTCGTTGTGTCACCATCCATCAGAGTACGGTTCGAGCCCGACGGCGTCGAGACGCTTGCCACACACAGTGCGGTCATATCGGCCCTGGCTCACGAAGCGGGGCTGCGGCTGCACCTGCCCTGTGGCGGCCACGGCAAGTGCGGCAAGTGTCGCGTCACGGTCGTGTCCGGCGAGACCTCGCCCCCGACCAGTGAGGAGGAGGCGGCGTTGTCGGCCGATGAGCTGGCGAACGGCCTTCGCCTCGCCTGCCAGACCAGTCTGCTGAGCGACGCTGTTGTCGAGATCCCGCCCGAGACGCACGTGGTCGGGAAGAAGGCGCTCAACGGCGACCTGGTGCGACCGGTGGCGGTGACGCCCAACGTCCACCAGGTGCCCCTCCGGCTCACGCCACCCCGGCTGGAGGACCAGCGCGCTGACTTCGACCGCCTGGCACAGGTGCTGGAGACCGGCGGCAAGCGCGTCTACGGCTGTCCCACCGCACTGCATAACCTGCCCCGGGTGCTGCGCGAGAGCAACTTCGAGGTTGTCGCGGCGATCGTCGGCGACCGGCTTGTCGATGTGCACCCCGGCCATGCGGTCCCCCGCACCTGCGGCGTGGCGGTCGACATCGGGACCACCACCGTGGTGACCTACGTGGTCGACCTGCTCACCGGTGAGCAGCTCGCGGCGGCGGCGGCCTACAATCAACAGGGCCGGCACGGCGCCGACGTCATCTCACGCATCGAGCACGCCAACACTCACAAGCGGGGCCTGCACGAGTTGCGCACGCTCGTGCTGCAGACAGTGAACGAGGTGATCGGCGAGGCCCTCGCGCGGTGCGGGTGCCGCACCGATGACGTGTACGAGGTGACGGTGGTCGGCAACACCGCGATGAACCATCTGTTCATCGGCCTGGATCCGCGCAATCTGGCCCAGGCCCCGTACATCCCGGTGAGCGCCCGCCCCCAGGAGCTGAGGCCCCAGGATGCCGGGGTGCACATGCACCCGCGCGGCAGTGTGTTCTGTCTCCCGGTGATTGCCGGGTTTGTCGGCGCCGACACCGTGGGTGTACTGCTCGCCACCGAGTTGACCGAACGGGAGCATTGCGCCCTGGCCGTGGACATCGGCACGAACGGGGAGGTGGCACTGTGGTCGGGTGAGAAGCTAGTGGTGGCTTCGTGCGCTGCCGGTCCGGCGTTCGAGGGGGCGCAGATCGAGCACGGGATGCGGGCCGCCCCCGGAGCCATCGAGCATGTCAGCATTGGTGACGGCGACCTCACGCTCAAGACCATCGGCGACGTGCCCCCGCTCGGCATCTGCGGCTCGGGGCTGTTCGACGCGATGGCGCTCGTACTCGAGTTGGGCGCCGTCGAGGCCTCCGGCCGGTTCATTGACACCGACTTGCCTGCCTCGGTGCCCGCGGGGATCCGTCGCCGTCTCGTGGGCGAGGGGAACAGTCGTCGTTTTATCCTGAGCGACCCAACGCAGGCCGACACCATCTATCTGTCGCAGCGCGACGTGCGCGAGCTGCAACTGGCCAAGGGGGCCGTGCGGGCGGCGATCGATCTCTTGCTGGCGGCTGTCGACCTGAACGCCGATAACCTCGAGGAGGTCCTGCTGGCGGGGGCCTTTGGCAACTACATTCGAGCGGAGAGCGCCCTGCGCATTGGGATGCTACCGCCGATTGCTGCGCACAAGATCAAGGGGGTGGGAAACGCCGCCGGGGCGGGTGCGCTCCTGGCCCTGATCTCAACCGAGGAGCGGGAGCGTGCCGTGCAACTGGCGGCCGCCGCCGAGCATATCGAGCTGTCCCGACGCCCGGAGTTCCAGATGGCCTTCATGGAAACGATGATGTTCCCGTAAGTCTTGCGCCATGCCCGCGAAATGGGCTACTATTACCCGGCGTGTCGGCCGGAAGGAAAGCCAATGGGAGGTCTCACCAAAATGGCGGATCTGCAAGCCTTGGCAGACGCTGTCATTAGTGGCAAGCGCGACGATGCTGCAAGCTTGACCCAGGCCGCAGTGGACGAAGGCGTGGCCGTGGCCTCGATCATCAACGACGGTCTCATCGCAGGCATGTCGGTCGTCGGCGACAGGTTCAAGAAGAACGAGTTCTACGTACCGGAGGTCCTCATCGCCGCCCGCGCGATGCACGCCGGTATGAACATCATCAAGCCCCTGCTCGCCGAGAGTGGCATTCAGCCCCGCGGCGTTGTCGCCATCGGCACCGTCAAGGGCGACCTCCACGACATCGGCAAGAACCTCGTGGCGATGATGCTCGAGGGTGGCGGCTTTGAGGTCATCGACCTCGAGGTCGACGTCGCCCCCGAGAAGTTCGTCGAGGCAGTCACCGGCTCCGGTGCCCAGATCGTGGCGCTCTCGGCCCTGCTCACCACCACGATGCCCTCCATGAAGGATACCATCGACGCCCTCAAGGAGGCCGGCGTGCGCGGCAAGGTCAAGGTCATGATCGGCGGCGCTCCGGTCACCCAGAACTACGCCGATGAGATCGGCGCCGACGGGTATGCGCCCGATGCCGCATCGGCTGTCGACACCGCCAACGCCATGCTCGGCTAGAAAGAGCGGCCGAAACGTCGTTCTGAGGCCGCGAGGCTACGCTCAGAGGCCCCGAGAAGCCACTCACGGCCGTCTCGCCGCTAGAGACCCGGCCGGATGTGGCCTTTTCGCCCGGACCCCTGGCGATACGACCAGGGCCAGGCGGCGGGAGGGGGGCCGGGGCACCAACCAGCCCCCCCTGCCGGCGAGATCGCGTCTCCGATGCTCAGCACCCGGTCACCGACCATCGGCCGGTGACCGGGTGCCGTTCTACTCACACAACTCATGACTCTCCAGCAGCCCACCAACATGCTACCGTTCTTTCTCCTGCTACTCGTGGCGATCTCCCTGGGGGCCGGCGGGCAGATTCTGCTCAAGTCCGGCCTGACCCAATTGCCCCCGAACGCGCCCCCGGCGACCATCCTCCTCTCGATCTTCCAGAACGTGCGCGTGTTCTCCGGGTTCTTCTGCTACGGAATGAGCTCGCTCGTCTACCTGATCGCCCTCAAGCGTCTCCCCCTGAGCTATGCTTACCCGATGATCTCGCTCAGCTACGTGATGGTCGTCGCCCTGTCATGGCGGATCTTCCACGAGGACATTCCCCCGTTGCGGATCGTTGCCGTGGCGGTCATCCTGCTCGGAGTGGTGATCCTGGCTCTGAGCTACGACTCCGCAGCGAGCGAACGGCCCGCGCCACCCACGGCCGCGGCCGCGGCGACCGGGTCCGGAGCCACCCCGGGCCCCCCGTGAGCGACCGGCTCGCCGGGGTCCCCTTCCCCGGGAGATGCGCCTGCTCTGCGCCGGCGCAGGCAGCGTCACTTTTCAGGTCCCTCACTACGGGTTACAATAGGGCTGGCTGGGAGAGTGGCCGCAAGCGGCCTTTTCGGCCGGGTCTCCAGGGCCGGCTCGTTTCCGTCTGCCTGCGTACGAAGGAACCGCACCCGTGTCGATCGGCCGGCTGTCCCCGAGGTCCGACTGGCTGGGCGTCAGCGCTCTCGTGGCGCTGGTGCTCGTGTTCTGGGCCCCGTGGATCGCGACCCGCGTCGTCCCCGTCCCTGGTGACCAGCAGACCTGGATGCTCCCGTGGTCGGCCGCCAGCCTCCCCGAGCCTCATGCACAGCAGTGGGAGCCCTTCTGGTGGGACGGGGTCGCCCAGTTCTACCCCTGGCGGCTGCACTTGCACCGCGGGTTGCGAGCGGGACAGTGGCCGCTGTGGAACGACCGTCAGTTGTGCGGCTATCCGTTCGTCGGCAACGGCCAGTCGGCGATGTTCTATCCCCCCAACTGGCTCTATGGACTGCTCCACCCCAGCCGCGGGTTTGCCCTGCTGGCGGCCGTGCACTTCGCCCTCGCCTGCCTGCTCACGTTCGGCTATGGCCGCTCCGTCGGGCTGGGAGCGACGGCGGCGGTGTACGCCGCCGTCGCGTTCGGCTTCGGGGGCTTCATGGTGGGCCTCACGCCCCTCCCGACCCTGATGAGCTCGGCCGCGTGGTCGCCCGGGTGCCTGTGGGGGATTGAGCTCATGTTCCGGGGCACCACCGCCCGCGGCGTCGCCCTACTCGCAGTCTGCTGCGGGATGACCGTGCTGGCCGGACACCTGCAGATCGCGGCCTACGTGCTGCTGGCGACCGCGGTCTACGCCGTGGCCAGGGCCGTGTGGGCCGCCTGCCGGGCTCAGCACGTCCCCTGGGGCGCGCTGGTGGCGGGTGCCGCCCTGGGTGTCGCCCTGGCGGCGGTGCAGCTTCTGCCTTCGCTGGAGCTGGGGCAACGATCGCCGCGCGGCGCCGGCACGGCGACGACGGAGGTCTTCACGCGCTTCGTTCAGCCTCGCGCACTGCAGCCGGTCGAGCTCGCGACACTCGTGACGCCGGACGCACTGGGTAGTCCGGCGCGCGGCGACTACCGGGGCGGGCTGTTTGCACTGGGAGCGGCTTACGGCGAGCGCTGTGGGTTCGTCGGCGCACTGACACTCCTGTTGGCCGCGTGGGGGCTGGTGCGAGGGAGACGCCCGCTGCGGTGGGGTTTCGCCCTGGCCGCCGGCCTCGTGCTATGGGCCGCGATGGGCGGGCTGCCGGCCCGCCTCATCTTCTTCGGAGTGCCCAAGATCGGGCTCGCCGGGGGCTTCACGCGACTGCTCTGCCTGTACACGCTGTTTGCCGCCATGCTGGGAGGGCTCGGCCTCGAGGCCCTGCAGGACTGGGTGCGGCGGCGGGGCGACAACTGGTCGCGACACGCCGCTACGCTCGGCGTGCTGGCCGTGGTGGTCGTGTGCCTGGAGCTGTTGCCGTGGGCGTGGCTGACGCTGCCCTCGGTCTCGGCCGACAGGCTCTACCCCCCCACACAGGCGACTCGGCTGCTGCAGGAGGCGTGGCGTCCCGGTGACCGCATGGTGGCGGTGACCTCGCGGGACGGGTGGGGCCTCGCCTCGCGTCCGCATGCCGTCTTCCCACCGAACTCGGCGACCGCCTATGATCGGTTGGAGGGCCTCGAGGGCTATGACTCCCTGTTCCCGCTCAGCTACGACCGGCTTGCCGGCGCCATCGAGCGCGGGCGGCGCTCCCCGTTGGCCAACGGGAACATGGTTCTGCTCGAGAACGTCGGCTCCGACCTGATGGCGCTCGCCGGTGTGCGGTGGGTGATGTCGCAGGCACACTCTCTGACGCCGGTACCGGGGGCCGCGATCACACAGGTGGACGGTGTGGAGTTGTGGCGACTGCCGACGTGCTTCCCGCGCGCCTTCACCACCCGGCAGGCCGTGGCGGGGGGCAGCGAGGTACTGGACGCGCTACGGCACGCTCCGTATGAAGCGGCAGGCCTGCGCGACGTGCCGGGCTGCAGCCGCGTGTGGCTCGACCTCCCGGCCCGCGCCGAGCCACGCAATCTGGTCATCACGAATACCTGCTACCCGGGCTGGCACGCGTGGGTCGGTGGGCGCCCGGCACCGGTCGTGCCGGTTGGCGGCGTGTTCCAGGCGATTGCCCTCCCCGCCGGGGAGGCCGCGAGCGTGCTGCTTGCGTTCACTCCGGCGACGGTGGTCGTGGGGATGTTCCTGACCCTCGTCGCCGCCGCCGCGCTGGCGGCACTGGCCGGGTTTGCGGGATACTCCCGTCGACGCACCGATCCACCACCTCCAGCCGCGTGAAGCGACGGTACCGATGAGCGAAACGCTGCTCGTGTTCCCCCGGTTCAAGTACCCTTCCGGCGACCCGCCGCTCGGGGTGGCCTACCTTGCCTCATGCCTGCGTCAGGCGGGCCTCCCGGTCGGTGTGTTTGATGCCAGCTTCGTTCGCCGGCCGGCAGACGCCCTGGCACGGGTCCTACGCGAGCGGCACTACGACCTCGTGGCCATCTCGGCGCTGACATCGATGATGCACGATGTGGCGACCACGGCGCAGCTCGTGAAGCAGGTCTCGCCGCAGACGGTCGTGGTGGTGGGGGGCCCCCACGCCACGGTCGACCCGGTCAGCACCGCCACCCTCCCGGGCGTGGATGCGGTGCACATGGGCGAGGGCGAGCTCAGCCTCCCCGCGTTGGTGAACGCCGGACTGGACTACCACGACCGGCCCGGGTTCGGCTACATGCTCGACAATGAGTTCCATGACAACGGCCGCGGCCCGGTGGTCGAGCACCTGGACCAGGTGCCCTATCCCGCCTGGGACCTGCTCCCGATGGCGCGCTACCTGCAGCTCTGGTACCAGCTCGACGCCGTCGCCTACGGGCTGCGGGGGACTTCCGCCATCGCGTCGCGCGGTTGTCCGTTCGACTGTGCCTACTGCCAGCCAACGCTGCGCACGATCTTCGGCAGCCGCGTCCGGCGGCGCTCCGTCGCCAATGTGGTGGGCGAGCTGCAGGAGCTGAAGGGGCGCTTTGCCATCGACGGCGTGATGTGGCTCGACGACACCTTCCTGCTCGACCGCGAGTGGGTGCGCGAGCTGTGCGAGGCGATGGTCGAGGCACGGCTGGGACTGTTGTGGGGCTGCAACATCCGGGCTGACCGCGTCGACCAGGAAGCGCTCGAATGGATGCAGGCCGCGGGCCTGCGCATCGCACACATCGGCATCGAGTCGGCCACCCAACGCATTCTCGATGAGGTCTACCACAAGGGGATCACCGTCGAGCAAGCCGAGGCGGCGGTCCTGCTCGCCAAGCGCGTGGGGCTCAAGGTCCGCGGCTACTTCATGCTCGGAGCCCCGACCGAGACGGAGCAGGAGGCATGGGCCACCGTGGCCCTGGCCAATCGGCTGCCGCTGGATGACGCCACTTTCAGTATCACCACCCCACTGCCTCACACGCACCTGTGGGACCAGACCCGTGAGCTGGTGGCGCGCGACACCCATGACTTCGATTACTACAAGGTACCGGTCTACGACAGCGGCCAGGTCATCCCGGCCGCGCGCCTGATCACCATGAAGCGGTCCGCCTACGTCCGGTTCTACCTGGGAGCCCGGCACCTACCCAACACCATCTTGTCAGTGCTCTCCGTCACGGGGCTGCGCAAGGCCCTGCTGAAGGTGAAACGGTTCTGAGGCGGCCATGAACCCCCGCGCGCAGGGAAGTCCAGTCAGCCGCACCGGCATCGGCGAGGTGGCCCTCGTCGTGCTGTGCGTGGCCGCCGTGGTCGGCAGCACGGTGATCCCGTATGCAATTGCCAGCCGCGCGGCAGGCCCCGCGCGCGTGTTCGCCGGCTTCATCTGGGGCGTTGACGACGGGAACGTATACCTGTCGTGGGTGCGCCAGGCGGCCGAAGGGCGCGTCCTCTTGCGCAACCAGTACACCACCAAGGACCAGTCCCCCCATTTCCTGAACGTGTTCCTGTTGGCGCTGGGGCGCATCTCGCGCTGGACCGGGCTGCCCCCGCTGACCGTCTTCATGGGTAGCCGCCTGCTCGCGGGTGCCTGCTGCCTGCTCTCGTTCTACGCGTTCATGGCCGGGCTGACCCGGAACCGGACGGTACGCTGGCTGGGGCTGATCCTGGCGGGGATCTCCTCCGGCCTCGGGTGGCTCGTGGTCGTCACTGGCAAGGGCGGTGAGCTGTTCCCCGGCGTCACGCTGCTGCCGATGGACGTCGCCGACGGCTGGCAGGCCCAGCCCGAGGCCATCGTGTTCGCATCCATCCTGCTCAACCCGCTGTTTGCCTTCTCCCTGGGGCTGGTGGCGCTGACCGCCGCATGCGCCCTGCGCATGGCTTCGCCGCGCGGCTGGACCCCCGCGGTGGGTGCGGGACTGATCTTGCTCTTGCTGGGGAATGTGCACGGCTACGACATCTTCGCACTCCATGCGACCCTGTTCGTCTGGCTGGCGTGCTCTGCGGCGACGGGCCGGATCGGCTGGGGACGGGCGGCCGGTCAGTACCTCGTCGTGCTCATCCTGTCGGTCGCTTCGCCCGCGTGGGCGCTGCTGGCGGCGCGGGCCGACCCGGCCTACACCGCCAAGATCAACACCCCCACGCTGTCCGCACGTCCCCTCGACGTGGCGGTGGGCTATGGCCTGGTTCTGGTCCTCGCGGTGTGGGGGGCCTGGCGGGTGAGTCAAGCCGGGTTGGCCGGCCCCACCCGGCGCAATCGCGGGGCCCTGGCGCTCCTGCTGGGGCTCGGAGTCGCCGGCCTCGTCGCGCAGCAGGCGGGCGCACCCACCGCCTGGCTGCAGACCGCGGTGCTGGTGCTCCCTCTCGTCGCGGTCATCGTCGCACTGGGGAGGCACGATGCCACGGACGCTCAGTTCCGCGCCCTGTTCCCGCTCCTGTGGGCGGCCTGCGGTGCCGCGGTCATCTACCTGCCGGTGTCGTTTCAGCGCAAGCTGATGGAGGGCCTGCACCTACCCCTGTGTGCGCTCGGGGCCGTGGCCCTCGAGGCCGTCGTCGCGAACGGCGTCCGGCCGCCGGTGCTCAGTCGCCCGCTGCGCCTCCTGGTCGTCGGCGCCCTGCTCGTCGCGACGACCCCCTCCAACCTGCTGCTTGTCTCCGACTGCCTGCGCCATGTGCGCGCCGACAACCGTACGCTCCTGGGGGTCCGCCTGCCGCCGGCCTACCTGTCACGGGCCGAACTGGCCGCCATGGACTGGCTGGCGGCGCACACCGGCGAGGAGGACATTGTGCTCAGCTCCAGCCTCACCGGCAGCCACATCCCGGCCCACGCCCGCTGCCGGGTGGTTGTCGGACACTCCGCGGAGACGCTGGACTTCCCCGGCTATCTGACCCTGGCCGAGCGGTTCTACGACCCGCGCACCGATCACGGTACTCGCCAGGCCATCGTGCGCACCACCGATCCGACCTATGTGTGGTGGGGCCCGCAGGAGCGCGTGCTGCAGGAGGCGATCCTCGGCGGCGTCCCCGCCGACCCGTGCCTGCGAATGGCCTCCTCATTGACGCCCGTCTATGCCAACGCGGATGTGACGATCTACCGCTGCCACAACCAGGAGCGGAGGCCACAGTGAGAGCCCTCCCCCGCGCCCACAACCGTGACCTGGCGGCGCTCGCACTGATCGCCGCCCTGGCGGTCGGCTTCGTCTGGCGCTCCACGCTGGCGGGCCGCGTGCTGCTGCCGGGTGATCTCCTCCTCGTGATGGAGCCGTGGAAGCACTACTCGCGCGACTTCCCCGAGTTCCAGCGTGTCAGCAACCCGATCCTGGATGCCGTGCAGCAGTTCTACCCGTGGCGCAAGTACGCGGGTGCCAGCCTGCGCGCGGACCGCCTCCCCCTGTGGAACCCCTATGCCATGAGCGGCACCCCGTTCGTGGCCAATAACCAGTCGGCGATCCTCTATCCGGAGACATGGCTCCATGCGCTGATGCCGACCGAGCGCGCGCTCGGATGGGCGACGGCGCTGGCGTGGTTTCTGACCGGTGGGTTCATGTACTGGTTCTTGCGCACTGTGGCGCTGCGGCGGGCGGCGGCGCTCGTGGGCGCCATCGCGTTCATGTTCAACGGCTTCATCATCGGGTGGCTGTGCCTGCCGACGATTCGCACGGTCCCCGGGTGGCTGCCCGCGATGCTGGCGAGCTTCGAGCTGGCCCTCCAGGGGCGCCGCAAGGCGCTGTGGCTCGCCGTGTGCGCGCTGTGTGTGGGGATGCAGTTCCTGGCCGGGCACCTGCACGCTTCGCTGTTCGTCTTGATGGTGTTCGGCGGTTGGGTTGTCTGCCGCGGTGGGTGGCTGTGGCACGACGGGCGCGCGCGAGAGGCAGTCGTGGCGGCCGCGGGCGCTGCCGCCGCCGTCGCTGTGGGTGGCCTGCTGGCGGCCGCGCAGTTGATCCCCGTCCTCGAGCTGGTGCGCATGTCCAGCCGCACCGGCGGCCTCGGCTACCACGACCTGCTCGCCAACGGCATGGCGCCCCAGGGCCTGCTCACCGCACTCATGCCCGACGTGTTTGGGAACCCGGTGGACTACAACCACTGGGGTGCCAACCTGGGGCGGACGTACAAGGTCTACACCGAGACGGCCTGGTATGTTGGTGTGGTGCCGCTGCTGCTGTGTCCTGCGGCGCTGCGGCGGGGGCGGCGTGAGCCGTGGTTCTGGCTGGCCGTGGGGCTCGTGGGCCTCCTGCTCTGCCTGGGAACACACCTGAACGCCGTGCCCTACTTCCTGCTGCCGCCCTACAAGACGCTCGCCGGTATCAACCGCGCGATCCTGCTGGCGGCGACAGCACTGGCCGTCCTCGGGGCCTACGGGATGGACGCGCTCCTGTCGCGCGCGAAGGCCGGCGACCCCGGCGTCCGCCGATACGCCGTCACGACCGGGGGGGTGCTCGCCACCATCGGCCTCCTCGGTGGGATGTGGGCATGGATGTACACCGGGGCGCTCGAGCGAGAGCTGCCGGGCATCGGGAGCTATACGCTGGCACAACTGGTGAGGTTCGTGCTGCTGTGCGCCGCGGCTGTGGCGGGCGTGTGCCTGCTCCCGTGGCGGCGGCAGGTCGCCGCCGCCGTGCTCCTGAGCGTGCTGATCGTCGACCTCTACGTGTTCGTTGACCACTACACACCCCAGGTCAACCCGGCGTACCTGCAGGTGCGGCCGCGCTGCGTCGAGCTGAT
The DNA here is from genome assembly GCA_964542355.1 of uncultured Armatimonadia bacterium. Classification (GTDB taxonomy): domain Bacteria; phylum Armatimonadota; class Zipacnadia; order Zipacnadales; family JABUFB01; genus CAZIWQ01. The sequence continues at coordinate 579 of CAZIWQ010000006.1, read as the reverse complement.
GAAGTCGACCCCCGGGTTCCCGCGCGTGCTCACCCTGGGCCGCGACGCCATCCATCGCATGTCTCCCAACACCGCCATGATCGTCGGGCTGGAGGACATCCAGGGGTCGGACTCGCTGGAGATCGGGGCCTCTCGCCGCTTGCTCATCGCCGCCGGCAGTGAGCGTCTCGGGTTCGCCCAGCCGGACCCGGCTCTGCCCGTGATCGACCTCTTGGGCGCACGCTACCTCCTGTCCGGTGTCCCCGTCGACGGGGTACCCGGGCTCCGGCTGATCTCCGACGCCGAAGGCTATCTGTACGAGAACACGGAGGCGCTGCCCCGTGCGTTCATGGCCCCGGCGTGTCGCGCGGTGCCGGCGGCCGCGGCGTTGCGCGAGGTGGTCGCCCCCGGCTTCCGCCCCCGCGGCGAGGTCCTGCTCTCTCCGCCCAACGGCACGTCAGAGCCGGCGCCGCGGCCCCCCGCCGCCGTCACTGTCGCACAGCACGGGCCGTGCACGGCCCTGCTCCGGGGACGCTTCGAGCCCGGGCAGCTCGTCGTGCTCGCCGACGCATACTACCCGGGCTGGCGGGCATACCAGGG
>CAZIWQ010000005.1:0-25008 GCA_964542355.1 uncultured Armatimonadia bacterium | reverse complement strand
GGGGTCTTCTACCATGCTCATATGATAGCGAGTAAGCTGTCATGGCATTGCACGCACCATCCTCGCTTGATATGATAGCGATACTGATACAGTGTCGCTATCATAGATGAGGAACCCCGCCATGCCACGCCCCACCGCCCAAGACGCCCTGACGGAGGACGAACTCGACCAGCTGTTGGCCCAGCCCAACCAGCGCTGCCCCACGGGGAAGAGAAACCTCGCGCTGCTCCTGGTGATGGCGGATGCCGGGTTACGCGTGAGCGAGGCCACCGCACTGACGACCAAGGACCTCGTGGTCGAGGGCGGACAGATCACCCACGTTCGGATCCGCAACGGGAAGGGCGGGAAGACCGCCAAGCAGCCCCTGACCTTGCGGGCGGCCGCCAAGCTGGGCACCTGGCTTCAAGAGCGCGCCGAGCTGGGCATCTTTCAGGGGCCCATCTTCTGTACGATCAGCAAGGGGAAAGCGGCGGGGTACTTCGCCGGCGAGGATGATGAACTTCAGCCGGGCAGCATGGTCAGCGCTCCTTATGTGCGTCAGTTCGTCAAGCGCCTGGGCAGAGAAGCAGGCATTGAGCGCGGCATCAGTCCACACACGCTCCGGCACACCGCCATCACTAGGTACCTACGGGCGACCGGCAACCTGGAGCTGACGCGGAAGTTCGCCCGCCACGCCAACATCCAGACCACGGCCCGAATCTACTCGCACTTGGTGCAGGAGGACGTGGACAATGGGGTCAGGCTCCTGCCGGGGAGCCAGCGGCACGAAGGACGAGATGGAGAGGCAGCGGAGTTGCAGAGGAGGATCGGCGATCTGGAGAAGCAACTTGCTGTTCTGATGCGGGCAGTCTCAGGGGATGGACATCAGGTGGTGAGCAGGAGAGGCGCGCCCAGCAAGGCATAGCCGTAGTTTCGACGGGAGAGACAGCGGCGCCTGGCAATGCGCCTACCCATCCCGGACCATCGATCACCCAAACCGCCTATCCCGTCGGCGTACCCGTACTGGCCCGTGCGCTGTGAACCTCCATCAACGCTGCGAAGAAGCTTTCCGCATAGTGGCGCGCCTTATCTCTGACGTAGATGGGGAGCACAGAGAGCCCGACTGGCACAATCGTCGCTGCAATCATGGTCGACACCACTGCCCAGAGCAGCCCGTGATCCAGCCAGAAGACCCCTGCCCAACAGCTCAGCATGCTTGCAAGCGAGAACGGGATCCACAGTATGCGGAGCCCTGTCAGGTTCCGAGCAAATCCGTAGTCCGCGTTGTGTAAGCGGAGACGCTCCCCCTCGGGCGCTTGCCACAGCATATTGCGGACCCGACCGACTGCATCGTTGATGGTGCGCGTCGTCTCTTTGGGGGGGCCAACTCCGGCCGCCTGCGCCAGATCTAACCCAGTGGTGTCTCGAAGCGCCTCATACCAGAGCTGTCTTTGCTGTGCGGAGGTCACCTTGCTCCCCGGCTGCAGCCATTCGTTTGTCGGCGCATCGTGCGGCCAGTCAGGCCAGAGACTGCGTTGTAGCCGGTTCCCGAATGCGGAAGCTAGGTGCGATAGGGCTACCGCGACCACTGCCCCCACCCCCACGTCTGAGATCAGTGCCCCAAGCCAGTGCTGCGCACCAACCTGGTACGCAGCGGCCGCCGGCAGTAGCGGCAGCATCGACAGCAGCCCGGGAACGAAACGAGCCTTCCTATCGTAAGCGTCACTCAGCTTCAGATAGCTAAGCCAAGTGTTACTCATGCAGAACTCCTCTCGGAAGCAGTTGCTCTCCCATTCCCATTTCCTCGACAAAGCAGCTTACCCGTTCACTATCCCCGACGATCAGCATCACCGGCGGGAGCCCATCCTTCTCCGCCTCCTGCGCGATCCATGTGAAGACTTGCCGGTCGTCAAGGCTTGCTGCGGTCGAAGCCCCGTTAGGGTGAGAATGCCATTCACCTACGTACTCCAGCACACCATCGCTCTTGTGGGCGAGCGCCGCCACTTGCTCCCGCAGACCCTGGCAACCACGGATGTACAGCGTTGGCCACTCTTGACTGTCGGGAGGCGACGCCACTGTATCACTGATGTAGATGAGCTTCCTCTTCGTGTCAAAGAACCCGAGCAGAACGCCACCCGTCTCATTTGGCAGCTTTGTTCTCCGGAGGGTACTCAGCGCTCTGAGCAGTGCTTCGTCAGTAACAACCGTCCACTTGCCTATCGTGCAACGCACCACGGGAGCCGTGGGCACATCCACCCGATGCACGTTCCCGGCATCGTCTGCGCGCCATACCACTATAGCCGCAGCGGGCTTCGCGAGCACCCCTTCCAGTATCCAGGCGGCAGTGGCCGAATGCAGCGCCACTAGGTCTTGGGGCAGAGTGCTGGTAACGTCTCGGCACGACTGCCCGTAGCGCCACCTCTCCCCCACTGGCGTCGACAGACCTTCGAGTTCGGCCTCATGCACCATCGCCCGGTAGAACTGGATCTCCACCGCGTCCAGAGGCACATGACGTGCCCTGTCCTCGGCCAAGAGCACTAGGTCTCTTCCACTCGGGGTCAGAAAGAGCGAGACCCGGCGCCCCTCTGCTTCAAGGTCGCAAGCCAGTGCCCTGCTCACGGTCGACGAGGCCGACATATCCAAGATGACATCTGCCTCCGCCATAGCTACCCTCAGCTCGGGCTCCCGTTCGCCAGGTACGAGTATGTCCGCCGTCAGCGCGGCAAACGAGGGGGCGCCAGCGAGGATGCTGTTCGCCATTACTGCGAGCGCCTCAACCTTTGAATACCCCACACACCACCCCGGAAGTGCATGACGGGCCACATTGTGCGGCAGAAGCAGGTCCGGGTCGATGAGCGTCCAGATGCCGAACCCACTACGGGCGAGGTTCATCACCACCTGTGATCCCAAGGCTCCAGCACCCACAGCCGCGATGCGCGGCCCATCACCTGGTGTGCGGCCGTTGAGCCATGCGGCCATTCTGCGGTCTAGCTCGGATATGGGTATCAGCACCCCCACTCCGATATCTTCGCCCCGCCTGCCAGGATCCGGCGTCAGTACCTCACCCAGCTTTCCTCCCCGCTCCTCCCACAGGTCCAGCCTCTTCCCTGCCTCTCGCACGTTCTGCCCGAGCATGAATGCCCAAGTGTCCGTGCGTTCCACCTCCCCGCCCTCTGCCCGCACCCGTGGAAACCGGATGACGTGGATCACCCTGGCCTCGTGTAGCGAAGCATCTTTCCCCCACTCACGGAGGCGTGCCCTAACATCTGTGAGTAAGTCCAGACGTACTGGCATGACAAGGTCAGCCAACTCAGCTAGGGTCGATGGGCGTCGGCGGATCACCCCGTGGATCTCGGGTACTGCCTGGTGTACGCTCACCACGAAGGGCACTGCGGCCTCCGGCCGTTCGCCCTGCGCCAGAAGGAAGAGCCTCTTGTCATCACTGGACCGGTTCGCCGTCACATACAGCCGGCCGTCGAAGCTCTTGGCATCAAGGAGATCGGGAGGTAAGACCAGATAGTCCGGAACTCCGATAATGACCGGTTCGAGAGGCTGATCTCCCTCGTGGAGTTCACCTCGCGACGTGGCCCCCAGCCATCCTCGTAGCTCGCGCACGAACCGAGGTGCCGTAGCGCGGGTACTGATGGTCTCTGGGCGCTCCTCATACAGGCAGATGCTCCTCGGGTACTCCTGCAAATGGAGGTTCAGATGAGGCACTACTGGGAAATCCCTTCGCAGCGCCTCTATCCTTGCTGGCAAGCCGGGGGCACCGAAGAAGGTCACCGCTATGCGTTCCGTAGGTTCAATGGGATGAACCTTGTACTGCGGCACCTCCACTCCGACCTCCATGACAACAGTCTCCCCCTCGGGACGACGCCGGCATTCCACAAGCCTAGCAAAGGGGATGCTGTCGGCCTCCAACCTAAGCGCCAACTCCCGCGCTTGTGGAAGCACCAGCTCAGTTGGCACCACTCTCTCCCCGGTCGCTTCTAGTAGCTCGGCTGTCATGAACCTATCCTGCCCGAGGGGCCGAGCGCGAAGTGGCCCCAACTGTTGCTGTCACGGCTTCCTTCTTGAGCGTCGCCCCGGTCTTGCCGATCTCGATGATCAGCGGCTCCGGACTGCTCTTCTTCGGGTGCTCCATTGTCACGGCGAACTGCCCATTGAGCTTCCCAGCTACCCCCTGGTAGTATGCTGCGGCCTGACGGTGGGGCGGCTGATCATTGTCGTCTTCTGCCCCCCTAGCCGGAATGGGGGCGCTTGTAGAGACCATCACCGCGCCGTTGCTCCCACACTCCTCGTACAACATAGCTACTTCCCGTGTCGCTTTCGTCTTGTCCGTGCCTCGCTCCGAGTTCAGGGCGAGATAGCTACAGTGGTGGGGGAGTTTGGCGATATCCCACGCCAGGCGAACCTGGCGCTTCTTGTTGACCGTGACCGTCACGATATCACCGAGGGCCTCATAGCCGCAGTCGGACAGCAGCAGCGCCTTCGTCAGCACCCCCGCCACATCAAAGGTAATGTGCATGACGATGGAATCGCTGTTGCGGTCCTCTACCTCGCTCTCGTTCTGGCGCACCGCAAGAGGTGAGTGAACGAAGAACTCCAGGCCGTCTGATGCTCGCGAGAACTCGGGGGCTACCTGTCCAGCATCCGTGACCAGGTGACGCCGTGCTTTGAGCTCCACACCGTTCGCGTTGCACCATTGCTCTAGACGTTCGGGGCGGGAGAACACACGGATGCCCTTCCCCTGCTTGAAGCGGTAGCGTGCTTCTCGCTGGAGGATCTTTCCCTCGGCATCATCGGGGCCGAGTTCTGTGATTAGAGCTGCAGGAACCCACATCACCTGGATCTTGACGCGATCCTTGCTCTGGTACTTCTGCGCGTGGTCCAGGTGGAAGAGATCGGAAAAGCCAGCGAAGTGGTCCCGGTCGAGATGACTGAAGGCAACCACGTCGTAGTAGTCTCGGTTCGATGCATCCAGATCCTCGCGCAGCCTGGCCGGTAGATCACACCGACGATCCGAGCGGTCGTCTGGGTCCAGGACTGCCGCGTAGTCGAAGAGGATCTTCCTGCCGCTCTCAGTGTCGATACAGCAGCAGTCGGCATTGCCGAGGGGGTAGAATGTCATTTTCTGCATGGTGTACCTCCAGCTTGCACTCCGTTTTGGACTTTGTGGTCCTCCACCTTGGACCTATTCCGCCTGTGAGGATTGCCTATCGCCGCGCCAATTCTGCTTCAATGAACCAGATGAATGAAGTTCCAACAAAAAGGGCCTAATCTATCGAGCGATGAAGTACTCATACTCTAGGCCGCCGCTTACAGCGGCTCGCTCTCGCCGGAGCAGGTACCCTTGCTCCCACAGCGTCTTCAGCTTATTGCTTGCGTTCGGCGCATTCAGCTGAAGTGCCTCGCAGGCTTCACTTGTCGTCACCGCTCCTCGGCTTAGTACGTGCTCAAACAGAGGTCGCAGTCCCTCCGAAGGCTTGGGGCCTAGCAGGCGCCACTCATCGCTGCGCCAGACCACAAGCGGCTGCTCCTGCTTCTGCGCTGCCGCATCCCAGTTGTCGAGAAGATCACTATCGGCCGCATTGACCAAGCAGAACCCCTTCTCCTTCCGAAACTGCTTGGCGAGACGTACTACGCTCTCACGAGGAAAGGATGCGTCTGTTCGTGTCACACCTTCCAGTGAGACACGGAACATCGCGATCCCCACATGTGCCCGCAGCACCGCAAGTAGCCTACTGAACACCTCTTGTCCTGCGGCGTGCCCCCAGGCGTCGTCATGGTCCATGTGATCCCGCAGGCGTATGGTGACACTCTTCTCGTTCATCGCCTTCATTAAACCAGAAGTGAGGCTACTTGTCAAGCCGGAACTGGAAGACGATATGCGTCCCCCAGAGAAGCGGCAAGCCCGCCTGGATATATGCCTTGTTGGGTACGTAGCAGCCGTCGCCGGGCACCAGCTCAAGACAAGATGTCGGCAGGCGAAGCAGAAGATGGGCTTGGTACTTCAGGGCGTGACTAGCACACTGGTGTAGACCGCATCCGCGTTGTGCCCCAAATCGTGACAGGCCTTCATTGAACATATGTACAATGAGTTCCGGGTCTGATAGGCGCCGAAGCGAGCCGTTTTTGAGTGACGGTCGGACCGTTTCCAGGATCCCGCACCCGCTATCCGATACTGCTACCCAGACCTCTCCTCCACCATGGTATGCCTGCACCGCTGCGTACCCATCGACTTGCGTCTCGCTGTGCTCGAAGATATTGTCGACCAGCTCAGCAAAGAGAGTATATGTCGCATGCCCCAATGGCTTGCGGTCAGTGCGCCCGGAACATGCCTCCACGACCGCGTCGGCCAATTGCTGTGGCAGATCTCTGTCTCGTTTCCCCAAGCTTATCGCCCGTAGCTCAACGAGCTCCGGATTGCGCCCGCGGTAGCGAGCCCCTGCGGACTGTGCCGGAGGCGCTGGAACTACGGCAACTGTGGAAGCCAGCTGTTCGAGGAAGCCGATCCGGTCGAGGTACCCCATCGTGCCATCCGGCCCTTCCTCGAATTCGAGTGTTACCTGCCTTCCAACATGCGCCAACTGGTTCACAAGTGAGAGAAGCCGTACGCACGCGTCTACCATGACTTTGCAGCCAGACGGAAACACACAGCGCATGGAACCGTAAACGTCCCCGTGTGGCTCACCAGCCCTGCCCAGGGCGTTTTCCAGAACCTGTGCGTGGACCCAGTTCCCCGGAAGTTGCAGGTGGTACTCAGTCACTGGCCATCGGGATCCTTACATGGCTTGCCATCCAGCATTGCGTCTCGTCTTTCCCTGCTATCGCCTTCCCGGAAGCCAAAATCGAGTGCCCTTCGCACGGGCAACAGTGCCGCGTTCGTAGGCTCGTCAGTACGCCCTTCAGCTCTCCTCAAACCCCTGCGCCTCAAACTTCAGCACCCGGCAGTTCTCGGTCACTGTCCGCACGACGGCGTCCGAGGCTCCGGATGGGATGTCGGCCTCGATCTCCAGCGTCACGCGCACATTCGAATCTACCAGGCCCGCCAAGTGCTGAATGACCTCCTCGGCGATCCGGCCTGCGTCGCGGCCGACACGGGCACTGTCCAGAACGACCTTCCCGAAGAAGCGTGTAGGGGCGGCAGGCCCCCCTTCCCCCAGCGGGAGCTCAACCTGCGTCGGTTTCTCGCGTACCGGAGGCACGGCGCCACCGTTGGGCACGTCCACTGGCAGCGCGTCTTCCGTCGCGGGGACAGCGGCCGCGAGCTGATCCGCGGCCACCTCGGGCTTCACCAGTACGCTTGCGGAATCTACGTACACGCTTGCCCCAGCCGCACCGAACTGCAGGCCCAGGTAGCGGCCGCTCTCGTCGACACTGCCAGCGTACGCAAAGTAGTCGCGGCTCTTCAGGCCCTCCCTGATCGCCTCTGTCAGCACTTCCACATCCCGTAGGCGGGGCAGGTAGCAGTAGGTGGCCAAGTACTCCCAGAGTTTCTGAGTGGAGATGTGCGCCGCGTCCTTCCATAGCCAACGATCCAGCTCCATCTTCAGGAGCGCCGGCGACCAGCGCGCGATCAGCTGCTCAGCCCCCGTGACCTTCCTCGATGCCCGCGCGACGTGGCAGTCACTCCCCGCCGCGATCCGGGTCGTCTCCCACTCCAATGGGCCCGTGCCGTCCTGGGTCGGGACAAGCAACCAGCAGTAGGCCTCCTGGAGGCGCACATCCACGGTCTCGTCTGATCGCTCCTTGGCCTCCACCGCCTGGCGATGCTGACGCGCGTCGAGGTTGAGGGTCTCGTGGTCCTCTTCAACGGACTTCCAGGCCAGGTACTTCCGGGCTTCCTGCTCGACCGCCGTGAGACCATCCGCGTCGGGAGCCACAAACACTAGCATGTTCCGATGCTGCCGGGGGCTGTTGCCGCGTTGCTCCAGGATCTCTCTCGCGGCCCCTATGGCCGGCGCCTCTCCCCCACCTCGACGGTGCGGGGTTGTGGGGCTCAGCACCACCAGCCGCGCTGTCGGCTCATCCGGCACATCGGCGCTGGGGACACAGACGTGGACTGCGCGGAAGGCGCCGCGCTCCTTTTCGGCGCGCAGCCGGCGCTCGATCTCCACCTCCACAGCGTCGGGCTTCAGCCGCGACGCGCGGTCCTCCATTGTCCGCTTGAGGTTGGGCTGCAGGTCATACCAGTACCGCCCACCCTCACCGTACAGGTGCGTCAGGCGGTCGCTGAGGCGCCCCAGGGCGTCATTGAAGACGGCCACCGATTCGCCGGGCTGAACGACGCCCAGGCGGATTCGGATGTCCTCGACGCCCCGGACGTTCTGCTGGCGTACCGAGGGGGCACTGCCCAGGAACACAGTCCGGGCGACCCGGCGGGCTGCAGATAGGGCTCCGAGCCGGGGGTTCGCTTCGTCGATCTTCCGGGGCTCAGACTGCTCCCCATCAATATCCGTGTCCACGACGGCGGTCCAGCCGTCCGTCAGATACCGGGTCAGCTCGTCCCGGACGCGGGGCGCGTCCAGGGGGATCGAGCCCGGCATGATGAGGAGCGCCTGATCACCGCGCGTCCACAGCTCGTGGATCGCGCTGGCCATGAGGCGCAGCACACCACGGGTACGCTGGAAACGCTCCAACGTGGCCCAGTCGCCATACAGCCGGTCAAAGACCTCGGGGTGGATCGGGTACGCGGAGCGGAGCCGCTGCAGGTACGCGCCCTCTTTGCACTCGGCGGGGAAGTCGGCGGCGCCCTCGGCATACAGGTTGCTGAAGGCCGAGCAGACGGCGTCTCGGGCCTTTTCGTCCTTCACCGGGGTGAAGAGCCGCCGGCGCACGATCTCGAAGCCCTCTGTGGCTCCTACGGGCTTCCAGACGGCTTCCATGCGCCCGAAGGTGTTCTCGATGCGCGCCAGCGCCGCCTCACCGGCCTCTCCCCCGATCTCGATGTTCGACTCGGGGATCGCGGCCACCAGAAGCGCATTCCGACTGCGGCGGGCAGCCTCGGTGAGTGACTGCACGAAGGTCATGTTTGAGTCGAAGCTGCCGCCGGTCAGGCCCTGCTTCCCGTAGATGTTCCGGGCGTAGGCGACCAGCTCGTCCAGCAGGACCACACAGGGGCCCACGTGCTCGAAGAGCGCCACCAGATCGTCAGAACCCGGCGCCGTGCCCGTCTGGTCGGCGCTCTCGACGATGGCGTAGGCTTCCTGCCCGCCGAGCTGTGCCGCGATCTCTCCCCAGAGCGTCCTCACGGTCACGCCGTTCCCCGCTGCGTCCTTACGCTCACGAGACGGGTTCAGTGCGGTTCCGGCGATGACGGCGCACTTCGCCTGGGGCAGCGCCTCGATGCCGACCGCTTCGAGGACTGCCGGGATGCCGGAGAGCTTATCCGGGGCTGCTTCGGCGCAGACCAAGTGGTAGAGCGCCAGCATGGTGTGCGTCTTGCCGCCGCCGAAGGCGGTCTTGAGCTGGATGACCGGCTCTCCACCCTTGCCGCTCAGACGCTCCAGCGAGACCTGCAGGAGCCGCGAGATGCCCTCGGTCAGGTAGGTGCGGGCGAAGAACTCCGCCGGGTCCTGGTACTCCGGCTCCGCCTTCTTAGAGAGCACCTGGGCCAGGTCCGCGGCGAACTCTGCCTGATGGTAGCGGCCGGTGGCCACATCGGGATGGGGGGTCACGACTTCACGCCAGGACCTCAATGCCATGGTACTTCACTCCTCACTGTTCTGCGATGAGGCCTGCGCGTCCGATGTTGTCTCGGGCGGCCCCCCGGCGCTGGGCTTCAGGGCTGGGTGCTCTGTCGCGAGCCACTGCTCCAGCTTGGCCTGCAGCTCCTCCGTTGCCTCGATCAGGTCCTGTACATCCCCCGCTTGGACCTGGCCCACGCGCCGGTATTCAGAGACGTTCCGCTTCACCCGGCACATGTCCAGGAACGCAACAAGGGGCTGGTACTCGCTACCCATAGTCAGGGGCAGTGTCGCGAAGGTCGTGGCGTGGTGTCCCGCGCCGGCGGTGCGGTAGCCCGCGCACGCCAGGGGGATCGTCGCCAGCGACCGCGCCGCGTCGTATGCCGCGGTAAAGCGCCGGTCCAGCGAGATCGCTCCCACACGAGCGTCTGCCAGCCCCACCTCGGCTATCGCCCACAGGTCAGCGATCTCCTGGGCCGTCGTCTTGTGTTGGTGCAGCATGCCCCTCTGCGCAAAGTCGTCCAAGGTCATCGGCGTCTCCGATCACGAACAGCTTCGGTCCCGACAGCACCGTGCTCAGGAAGTGGTCGCCCCTCGCGATCTTCTCCCGCAGCTCTCCGAGCGATACCACCACCGGGTTCACCTCTCGCCCCAACGCTTCCCGTGTAGGCGCGAGCAGCGGCGCCACGTCTCGCAGTGACATATCTCCCACCACCAGGACATCCACATCGCTCCCGCTCATCGCCGTGCCTGCCGCCAGCGAGCCGAACACCAGGGCGACCGCGATACGCTCCTGCAGTGGCTCCAATGCCCGGCGCAGGACCCCCGTCAGCCCAGTCGTCTTGGCGATGATGCCCCGCACCTCGGCGAACAGGGGGCAGCGCGCGTCCGCCTGGTAGTAGACCCGGTTCCCCCGTTTGCGCCGCGTTACCAGTCCCGCAGCCACCAGGCTCGCCAGTTCGCGTTGCACCGCGCTCAGCCTCGCCCCCGCCACCTGCGCCACTTCCTGCTGGTAGAAGTCGCGCTCCGGCTGTCCGAACAGCAGGCCCAGCACCGCACTGCGCGTTCTCCCGAACAAACCAGTCGGTTCGCTTCTCTCGCTCGTCGTGTTCATGACACTCATCATACCACAAAAAGTGGTGAGTTCACCATGTATTGTGGTTCTGGGGCGTCCTCGCCTGCAACTACTCAAACAGCCCCGGCTGTTCCGCCGCCGGTGCCCGTGCTGCCTTCTCGACAATGGCCGGCCAGGAGACCACCAGGCCGTTGTAGGCGCGGGCTTCGTCGGTCCAGCCCTTGCGGTCGGCGATGGCGTAGAGGCGGTAGGCCAGGGCGCGGGCGTCTTCGCTCATGCCGCCACCGAGACGGCGGACAAGCGCCGCCGCCCCCTCTTCCCCACTCCGCTCCAGCTCGCAGATCAGGTGCTGGGTGCACTCCCAGACGGTCAGGCGGCGGTCGGTCTGCGGGTCCCAGTCCTCCGGGTAGTCGCAACGCTGGCGCAGGCGCACCTTACCGGCGCGGGCGTGGAGGACGCCGGCCTCCTCGATACCCTCAACCGAGGTATTCTTGGCGCGGGCGAGCACGTCCGCCTCGCCGAAGGCGGCCTCGTTGAGCCCGTACTGCTCGAACCAGGCGATGCAGAAGCGGGTGTCGCCGTCCAGATCGCCCTCTTGCTCGGTCAGGTAGGCGTCAAGCTCCTGGTTGATGATCTGGAGCGCGGTGCGGACGGTCATGGGGCTCCCGTCGGCCTCCAGCACCTTCGAGTAGCGGGAGAAGACGGCCATGCCCGGCCCGATGGTCGCCTGCGCCAGGTCCACCGGTGGAATGCCCGCGTGGGTGAGTTGTGCCAGCGCGGGTGGCAGCTCTTTGCGCAGGGCTGAAGTGAACTCGCGGCGGGTTGCCATCGGTGCGTTGTCGGGACGAGGGCGGCAGACCAGGATGATGGAGGAGGCAAGGGCGTTGGTACCCATCGCAACCTGTCTCGTCTTCATCTCGGTGTTCATCGGCCAGGTGCCAGTCATGGAGAACCCCGCAGTCAGCAGACCCTCCAGCATGGTTTCCCAACCCGTTGAGGCCGAAGTGGACGCGTCGGCGTCGTGGTCGTTCTCCTCCGTCTCGGTCTGCTTGAAGGCATAGAAGACAGGAAGCGGATAGGCAGAGTGCTGCGCGCTCCTTGCGTGGCTGAAGGCTCTGCCCAGGCCGTCCTCGAAGAAGTTCTGAGCCTTCTGCCGGCTGCCGTCGAAGCGATAAGGCGCTGCTATCAACTCCTGCGCCTTCGGCACGAGGAGCGTGGAGAAGAGCTGCGGGTATACACTGCCCAGCGATCTTCTCAGCCACACGTAGAAAAAGTCGGATAGGTCGGCGTAGGCGATGTTGTCGTAATACGGGGGATCGGTTGATATGAGTGGACGAGGGGCGGTAAGCAGGGAAGCGGCTGCGTCCAGTTGCTGTGCAGTCCCTCTGGGTGCCGCTGGCAGAGACGCGCACGTCTTGGCGGCACCATCTGTGATCCCGTCGAAGTCTCCGCCTGCGCCGGCGAACGGATTGACCTCAGTGAAGTCCCATACCATCGGGATCGCCTGTCGTCCGATGGCGGGGGCGGACTTGTCCTCTCCAGCGCGCCAGCGCGCGAGCGTGTTGTGGAATGCTGTGGCCTTGCTGGCGACCAAAGCCAAATACGTCCCCACGGCGTCGGCGTACGCCTGCGCCCCCGTGCCGCCAGCGTCGAGCGATATGGGGTCGTCGGCCATACCGGCGGCGAGGGCGTCCTCGCGCACTTTCCCGCGTACCTCGCCGACCAAATCACAGAAGGTCGTCAGTACCACGAGCTGGCGGGGCGTGAAGGCATCCCGCGGTCGTGTCAGTCCGAAATTCCGGCACCAGAGGTCGCGAGGGTTTGGAGCAAACTCCACATCAAGGCCACGGGTGTCGTTCACTTCTGGCACGTTCTCAGGTGTCGGAGAGCTTTCGGCTGGGAGGTATACTCTCCCCTTTGGTCCTTCAGCGACAACGGCAGTCTGGATCCGCCCCAGTCGGCCTGCAACACCTTCTGTCGCGACGTAGTCCCGCGTTGTAACCGTCCCGCAGAAGACACACTCAAAGATGCCCGACATCCCCCGTTTGAAGCCCTTCTTCGGATCTGCTGGGTGTGCAGGGCGGTTCGGCCCTACGTCAAACGACAGGACGCGGGCATCGAAGACGGGGCGAAGATAGCACTCCTTGCCCGCCTTAGACGAGAGCACCAGGTTTGACAGGAGTGGCATCTCGCGCCCACAGGCTGGGTTCGGGCACTGTACCGTACGGGCCCACAACCAGGCGATGACCGTCGCCTCTCCCCCACCTTGCTCTCTCGGGAGCTTCACCTTCGGATAGAGGTACCCAAAACGCTTCTCGGTCTCGTTGCGCATCCACTTGCCGTAGCACCGCACATCGTCCGCCAGGCCGGTGGCGACGGGCCAGGCCGAGGTGTCCTTGCGCCGGCGCGCCTCCGGGTTCACCGGCGCCTGCCCGGCGAACTTGGGCGGGATCTCGACTAGGGCCTTGGTGATGAGCACCGCGACCGGGTTCAGGTCACTGCCATGCGCCTCCAGCCCGAGCCGTTGCGCCTCCAGGGGGATCGAGCCCCCGCCGCAGAAGGGGTCCAGCACCGGCGGCGGGTTGCCCTCCGTGGCCGCCAGGATCAGCCGCCGGGCAGTGCCGATGATCCGCTCGTTGTTGGAGTTGTCCCACTTCACCAGCTCCTCGATGAAGCGGAAGAGCTTCTCGCGCCGGACCTCCCCGATGGGCGTCTCCGGCGGCAACCCCACGCCCCCCGGCAGCTTGTCGAGTTCGTCGAGATACTCCTGGGGTGCTTCGGGCTCCTCGGGATCGTCCACCAGCGACGAGAAGAGCACGGCCCGACACGCCGCCAGCGGCCGCCGCGCCCACCACAAGTGCAGCGTGGACGGATGCCCATGCCGGATGGACTTCTCCCGCGCCGCCTCCCGGTTGATGGCTTCGAGCGGCAGGGCAACCTCGATGAGCTTCTTGCGGTAGGGCATCACAGGACCTCAACAACAAGCAGCCCGGCAGATTGGTACCGAAGTATCAATCGCGGGCTCGGATTGGTACATAGAGCGCCCAGAAGTATCAATTCACGAGCAGGAGGCGGTTACCCCAGCGCGTCCAGGACCTCAGCGGCAGCGGAGGTGCGGCCATAGCCCCCCTCGCCCCACTTACGCCGGTTTCTCGCTGCGGCTCAGCAGCTCGGCGAGCTTGTAGTTGACGCTGGTGACCCCGAAGTCGGGCTCCCGCTGGAAAGGCTGGCGGATGTAGCGCGGCTCCTGGGGGCCACTGTCATCCACCGGTACCACGGCCAGGATGAACCCCTCGGGCTTGTTCAGGCCGGTCAGGATCTCGTTCTTCGTGATGCAGACCGTGTCCGCCGCCGCAGTGCGGCCCTTCACCTCGATGAAGAGGAGGCGCCCGGTCGCCGGGACGCGAGACTCAATGTCATAGCCACACTTCTGGGCGGACACGTCCACCGGCTCCCGGCCCAGCGCAAGCTCGGCGGCCATGACTGCCTCCATGGCCAGCCGCTCCGTCTCGGGATCGGAGCCATCCGGGGAGGCCTCCCCTGTCTTGCGGGCCAGCAGCCCGGCTGGTGCCACCAGGGCGCCGCCAATGACCACCGGCGGGAGCGGCGAGAGGCGACGCTCCTGCTCCAGCTCCTCCATGCGGCGCTGGAGCCGCACTTGGAGGTCATCGGCCCGTTGGCGGGCGAGACCGGAGTTGAGGCGGTCGTTGCGCCTGCCCGCCAGCTCCTGATCCTTGAGCTGGTTTGCCCGGTGGTCCCAGTAGTTGATCTCCTTGGTCAGGCGGTCCTTGACTGCGGCGGTCGTCTTGGCGATGCGCTCCTCCTGCCGCTCCCGGACCTCGGAGAAGTGGCGGGGGACGATGTGCTCGACAGCGTGCTCCAGCACACGGCCTTCGAGGCCCCCGGTCAGCCACCCGGCCTGCAGGGCGTCCGCCACCAGCGGGATCTCCTCGTCAGTGAGCGGGCGGTAATCCAGATAGGGCGCATAGCCGGCGGTCGAGCAGCCCCCACTCTCGCCGATCTCCACGAACTCCATCTGGCGCGAGACGATCCGGCGCTGCCCGGACTTGTCCTGCCGAGCGTCCTGGACGGAGTGCTCCAAGTAGAAGAGCGCGCGCACCTGGTCACCCTCATCCGTGGGGTCCACCAGCACGGCGCCACGCTTGAGCAGGTCCCGGTGGCGCTCCAGCACCAGGTCAATGGTGGCATCCAGAAGGGGGTGCCCCGGACAGACAAAGGCCGCAGTGGGCTTGCCGTCGACGTTGATCTGCTCCTTGTCGAAGCAGACGCGCTCATACTTGCGCAGGATGGGCTGACCCCGGCCGATGGCCCTGTCCCGACTACGGATGACAGCGGGGACGTGGGTGATCTCATACCGCTTGGGCTCGCGCTCCCGGATGCTGCCGCCGAGCTGCTCGAAGGCCGCCATGAAGAAGGCGCGGATGAAGTGGGGCTGGAGCCGGCGGGCGGCGGCGCGCTCCATGCTTTCGCGCACGGTCTGCACCTGGGCGGCGCTCATGGTGTCGTGCGCCAGGGCGCGCTCCTCGATCAGCTCACGCAGGTGTTGCTGGTCGGTGGCGTGATCGATGACCTGGTGCAGCCTGGCCTTCACCTCGGGTTGGTCACCGTAGCGAACGGCTTCCTTCAGGAGCTGCCGTAGCGGCACGTCGAAGAGCCGCTCATTGCCCAGAACATCGAAGACCTGTCCCCCCAGTGCCTCGCGCTCATTCTCCAACTTCGTCAGGAGCCGACCGTACACGTCCCCTTCGCGGGTCTCTCCCGCCACGAGGTTCCACAGGTGGCAGACCTCCGTCTGTCCAATGCGGTGGATGCGTCCGAAGCGCTGCTCGAGGCGGTTGGGGTTCCACGGGAGATCGTAGTTGACCATCAGGTGAGCACGCTGCAGGTTGATGCCCTCTCCCGCTGCGTCGGTGGCGATCAGGATCTCGACATCCCGGTCCTGAGTGAACTCCTCCTGGATCTTGCGCCGCTGCTCCCGCCCCAGGCCACCGTGGATGGTGACCACCGCTTCGTGCCGGCCGATGAGGCCCTGGACCTTGTCGGTGAGGTAGTTGACCGTGTCCCGGTGCTCACTGAAGATCACCAGCTTGCGCCGGTGCCCGTGGGCGTCGAACATCTCCTCCTTGTTCTGGAGGAGCCCCGATAGCTCTTCCCACTTGCGGTCGGTCCCGCTGCGCCAGACTTCGTCGGCCTGGGCCTCCAAGCGCCTGAGGGCCCCGATCTCCAGCTCCAGCTCGTGGATGGTGCGGGCAGCGGTCGCCCGATCCATGACCTGATCTTCGAGGGCGTGGAGTTCCTCCTCCGGAGCGTCCTCCAGGTCGTCGAGGGCCTCCTCGGAGAGGTCCGGCAGGTCGTCGGGCTCAGCCGCCAGGGCCGCGTCCTCGCCGCGCTTCTGCAGCTTCTCCTCACGCAGGCGCTTCTCCAGTCGCTCGCGACGGCGACGGAGGCTTTGGCAGATCGCCTCGGGAGAAGACGCCAGACGGCGCTGCAGGCTGGTGAGAGCGAAGCCCACCTGGTTGGCGCGCCTGCCCTCCCCCTCGGCCGCCAGGCGATCCGCCCGGTTCATCTCCTCGGAGACATACTGCGTGACGCCGTGATAGAGCCCCGCCTCCGCATCCGAGAGCTTGTAGTCCACCGTGTAGGCGCGCCGTTCAGGGAAGAGCGGTGTCCCGTCAAACTTGACCAGGCTTTCCTTCACCAACCGGCGCATGAGGTCCGAGGTGTCTGCGGTGTGGACCCCGTCCCGGAAGCGCCCCTCGAAGCGGTCGCCATCCAGGAGGGCCATGAAGAGCTGGAAGTCCTCTTCTTTACCGTTGTGGGGGGTTGCGGTCATGAGCAGCAGATGCCGCGCCAGCTCGCCGAGAAGGCGCCCGAGCCGGTACCGTTTCGTCTCGCGCACCTCGCCGCTGAAGAAGGAAGCCGACATCTTGTGGGCCTCGTCGCAGACCACCAGATCCCAGTCGGTCTGCCCGAGCTTCGCCTGCACTTCTTCACTCCGCGCCATCTGGTCCAGGCGCGCGATGACCAGATCGTTCTCGGCAAAGGGGTTGCCTGTCAGCGAGGCCTCGATGGTGGCGCGAGAGATGATCTGGAACTCCAGCTGGAACTTGAGGGCCAGCTCGTCCTGCCATTGCTCGACCAGGGAACCGGGCGCGCAGATCAGACAGCGCTGCACGTCGCTGCGGATGAGCAGTTCCTTAATGAGCAGCCCTGCCATGATGGTCTTGCCGGCGCCGGGGTCATCGGCCAGCAGGAACCGCAAGGGCTGGCGCGGGAGCATCTCTCCGTAGACGGCGGTGATCTGGTGCGGCAGCGGCTCGATGAGCGAGGTGTGGACAGCCAAGAGGGGGTCGAACAGATAGGCCAGGTGGATGCGGTGACCTTCCGAGGCGAGACGGAAGAGCTGCCCGTCACCATCGAAGCTCCACGGGCGCCCGGTCTCCACAACCTCCAGCAGTGGCTCCCGGTCTCGATACAGCAGCTCATTGCCGAGGCGCCCAGCAGCATCCTTGTAGGTCAGTTCCGCGACACTGGAGCCATGCCACCTGACATCCACGACGGTGACGAGCCCGTCTGGTAACACGCCTCGCACGGCTGCGCCCTTGGTCAGGTCCTCAAGACGTGCCACCAGCTTGCGCCTCCTTGGAAGGGTTGGGAGTGGGTGTGACCTTCACCCGGCTATTCGGCGTTGGTCCGAGGGCCTTGGGGAGAGGGGAGCCTCGTAGGAACGGCTTGAAGGAGGGCTGATCGCGTGGTCTATTTCCCCGCCCCCGCTGTCGGCTGGAAGAGCTTTACCTCTACGACCTCGATGTTCTTGCCAGACACCTCGGAGATGACTGAACACAGAGCCTCGGCGCGCTTCTCAATGACCTCCCGGAAGAAGGGGGCTGAAGTCACCACGGTGGCCACGCGACCGTTGAGCGGCAACAGGTGGCTGCCGAGGAACGCAACTGAGAAGTGCTCAGTGTCCCGGAGCAGATCCTGTACCCGTTCCCAGGTCTCCCGCGTGCTCTCCCCTACCCCCAGTTCACTCTCGACGGCGCGCCGTTGCTGCTCAGCTTTGCGGCGTTCAAGTTCTGCTTCCTCGTCACGTCGTCTTCTCTCTGCCTCAACCAGCTGTACCTCTTGAGCGGCGGCGGCGGCCTGTTCTTCAGGTGTCTGGAACCAATCCGGGATGACCCAGTCACCGGAGCGGATGGCCGTGACAATCCACGCCGCCGGAGACTCATGAGGCATCCAGCCGCTGGCCAGTTTATGCTCGACATAGGCGACCCAGCGTCCCACTGTCGTGTGGTCCCGGTTCTTGAGCAGGCTGCGTATGGTCGACTGTGCGACGCCGAGAGCGGCGAGACCGGTCTGGATGTCGTTGGCCGTGTCTGTCGTCGTATCATTCGAAGAAGCAACAACAACATCCGTTGGTTCGCTGACGGGTGTGGTTTTGGGGGAGGCTTTGGCCCGGCGCGGACGGGGCTGTTGTTGTTGTTTCTCTGTGTCTTGTACTACTGTTTCTTGTTCTAGGGAACTCAGTTCCCTAGCCTGGGGAACTGAGTTCCCTAGCCCTAGGGAACTCAGTTCCCTAGGGTCTTGCGGAAGCTGCAGGAGCGGCTGGACGCGGGGATCATCGGGATGGGGGAAATTGCCGAGGTTGCCGATGATGTTTAGGCGGTAGACGGTGGCCTCGAAGCCCTTTTTCACGCTGCGTCGGCGCTCGACCACGATGACCTTGCGCCTTGCCAGTTCGGCCAGTGCTTTGGTCACACCCCGTCTGGTGAGGCCCGTTCCCATGTCGAGCTGCGTGCCGTCTTTGGTTCGTATGCCGGAGACAATCTGGCTGATGGAGATCGCGTCGGCGCCCTTCTTGAACCCAAAGGTGCGACGGATGATGTACATCATGACCTTAAACTCAGCGGGACTGAGCCTGGCCATGAGCTTGTCGAAGGCCTCGTCCGGCACCTGGGTATAGGAGGGCGCCAAGAAGCCTTCGAACTCGAAGTCATCATCCTTGGGGGGCGGCATAGCATGAACTCCTGGGTTACCGACGGCGTGTGCTCTATGCCCGCGTCAGGGCCTCCATCAGGCGATCTCCCGTGGGGTGATGTTGGGAGATGTCCTCCAGCGTCTGCCGGAGGATGGCGGCGGCGATCCGTGAGCGGTTGACCTTCGCGCCGTACCGCACGAGCAGGTCAACCCGTGTCACCTCAAGCTGTCGGATGATGTCAGGGGGAAGGTACAAGGTGACCTTCTCCACGTCGCCCCCCCCGTCCTTGGTGGTGGTGCTGACGACGGCCTCAGGGGGGACCACAGCCTCAGGTGTACCTGTAGCGCCGCGTCCAGCCTCGACAGCAACAGGCGCTGGGGGTGCCTCCTGGAGAGGAAGCTCGGTCGCACCCTCAGACACTACAGCGGCCGCTTCGGCAGGTTCATGAGACGGGGCTACAGCCTCCCGCGTCGCTGGGGACGCGCCCCCGAAGAAGGCGTTGGCCTTCGGCAGTTCAGCTCGCTTTGCCACGGTCTAGCACCTCCATAGCTAGTGCAACATAGGCGACAGCTCCCGTAGACTGCGGAGCGTACTGGATGACAGGTGTGCCCGTCGCCGGGGCCTCCTGAAAGCGGATGCTGGTGGGGATCATGGTCTCGAAGACCAGTTCACCAAAGGCCTCGCGCATCAGTGTGATGACCTCGCGGTGATGGAGCGTGCGCCTGTCCAGCATGGTCGCCACGATCCCACAGATGTGAAGCTCGGGGTTGAGAGCCTCGCGGACGCCATCCACCGTCTTCTGAAGCTGTTTGAGGCCATGGAGACTGATGAAAGAGCACTGCTGGGGGACCAGAACCTCGCGTGCGGCGACCAGAGCGTTGACCGTGAGCAGTTGCAGCCCTGGTGGGGTGTCGATGAGGACGAACTCGACCTCCGGGCTGACTTGCTGCAGGAGATCAGCCAGTATCCTCTCCCTGTCCCCTCTCCCCCGCTCCATCAGCAGCATCTCGCCGGCCGCCAGATTGGTATTGGCGGGGACCAGGGCCAGATTGTCAGCAGGAAGCAGCACCGAGGCGTCCACCAGCGAGACCGCTGGGTCAAAGAGCGCCTCATAGACGGTCACTTCCAGCGTATCCGCATCGATGCCGAACGACGACGTGAGATCACCGCGGGGGTCGAGGTCGACCAGCAGCGTCCGCTTCCCCATCTGGGCGAAAGCAGCACCGAGGTTCGCGACGGTGTTGGTCTTGCCGACCCCACCCTTTTGGTTGCAGATGGCGATGGTCCGTGTCATGTGATCCCTCGGTTCGAGTAGGGGCATTGAACAGCAATACCGCAAGGATGTCAAGACGCGAAGCGGCACTGCCGTATTACAGTGCAGCCGTAGTACGGTTTAGCGGCTATGAGGCTTGACTGTCTGACGGTATTACGGTAGTACAGTATTGAGGCATTGCGGCAGATGTCTGACGCCAGGCCGGGCGTGCGGACTACATTACTCATTCCTGCGCGCACCTTGTCAGGTGCTCGGGCCTGGTGGATAGTTGAGCGAGGAAGCTACACAACGGGATGAGCAGCCAAACGATGGCGCATCGAGAGAGGGGGTGGCCGCATCAGAGGATCGAGACACTCGCGCAGTCAGTGGGGGGCCTATGGTCAGGAGCCTGATACCGAACAGCACACAGATACCAGACTTGATCCTGGATCACTGGATGTGGGCACTCACCGGGGCTGAACTCAAAGTGCTGTTGTACGTGGCCCGCCGGACGTACGGTTTTGGGAAGGACCGGGACCGCATCAGCCTGCAGCAGCTGGCGCGGGGGATCCGCCGCCGCGACGGGAGTGTGCTGGATCGGGGGACGGGGCTGTCCGTATCGAGCGTGGCGCGGGCGGCCAAGTCGCTGGAAGCACGGGGGCTACTCGTTCGCCAACGAAACCTGGATGCCAGCACGGGCGAGCACGATCAAACGACGTACCGCCTCAATCTCGACTTCGTCGGTGAGCTTGGGAATGAACCGGCCCTGCCTGCTCAGCAGGTCTCTTCGGAGGTGGGGGAGAGGGCTCTCCCAGATCGGGAGAACGTCCTCTCAGATACTGGCGGGGGTCCTCCGATGTTGGGAGAGGGGGTCCTCCCAGAACGGGAGAGACAAGAGACAGAACAAGAGACAGAACAAGAAACAGCAGCAGAAGCTGCTACTGAGGACCTCGTTGCCGCATTGGTGGCGCAGGACGTGAACCGGGAGGACGCGGTGCGGCTCGCCGGCGCCAGCCCCGCAGAATGCCGCCGCCAACTGGCCTACCTGCCCTACAAAGCAGCGGAACTGCGGGGCAGTCCGGGGGCGTGGCTGCGGTGCGCCATCGAGGGGGCCTATGGCCCACCGCGGGGCTACCGACAAGCACAGGCGTGCGCGCGACGGCAGGCTGCCACCGCCGCGCGCGCTGAGGCCAACCGCGCCCGAGATGACTATGCTGCCGCCTGGCAGGCAGCGTATGCGGGGTACCTCGACCAGCGGTTGGGGGAGATCATGGCCCAGGAGCCCAGACTGTGGGAGGAGTTTCAGACCCACGAGGCCCAGCTCCGTGCCGCTCACGCGCGCCTGCCTCTGTCAGAGCCCATGCGCGCCCGCTGTCTGGCGGCCTTCGACGCTCCGGGCAGTCATCGCGAGCGGTGCCTGGCGTTCTTTGCCGAACGGGGCCGCGTGCTGGACTTCTGGGCCTGGGACCGCACTGTGAACCGGCAGCTGCCGCCCTGCCCCTCCCCTCAGCTGGACCATGACCCCTCCTCGTGACCCTGCCGATCCCGCCGCAGGACCTCTTGCTCCTGGCTGCGCGCCCGGCCTCAGCCGGCTCCCCCGGTCAGGTCTGTGCTCGCGGCGCCGCTTGTGTCTCACCGGTCATCTCCCTCTCTGGCCGTCCCCCGCGCCCCCCGGTCATGCTCTCTGCCGTGCCTCGCGCCCTGCCCAGGTCACCCCTGCCGACAGGGGCAACGCCCCGCGCCTGAGCCACCCGCAGCAACTGTCTGCGCCCTACGTCGTGGTCCCCTCTCCCGGCTGTTCGGCTTCCCTGACCGTTGCCCGCCGTGCCTACCGTTTCCCCGGCCAGTTGCCCGTGCGCCCGCGGCTCTCTGGCGGCCTGGGCTGTCTGCCATGGGCCATTCCCGCCGGCGGTCGCGTCGCTGCCGGGCACGGGGCGCGCCAGCCCCTGGGGGGGCCGTCACTTCCCGTGCCTTCCCGGCTTCTGCTTCCGCTTCCCCACCGGCAGGGCCCCGCTGTTCCCTCGGGGGCTGGTCCATTCCACCAGGTACGCGTGGATGGAATGGACCATCCCCCTTTTGGGAGAACAGCTATGGCAAACAGCAAACCAGTCGCCGAGATCCGTTATGGGCGCATCCGGGCCACGATCTGGCCGAACAACACCGAGCACGGCGTGCGCTACACCGTGACGGTCAGCCGGAGATACAAGTCCGGGGAGGAGTGGAAAACGTCGGACAGCTTCTGGCGCGATGACTTGCCGTTGGTGATCAAGGCGCTGGACGAGGCACACACCCTGATGTTCCGGGACCTGGTCACAGGCAGCGAGGCCGAGGAGAGTGCAGAGTAGTAACTGTGGGGTCGGCTCGGGTGGCCGGCCCCTTTTTGATGGAGATAGAGCGATGATACACAAAGACACCAAGGAGCAACAGACACCATTCAGTCTGGGGAGCATCTGCATCACCCCAGGAGCGCAGGAGGCGCTGAGCCATGAGGACGTGATGACCGCCCTGAGCCGGCACTGTCGGGGGGACTGGGGCGAGGTCTGCGCCGCGGACCGCGAGGAGAACGACCTGTCCGTGCGCGAGGGGTTCCGGCTGCTGTCGGCGTACCAGTCGCAGTCGGGACACAAGTTCTGGGTCATCACCGAGGCCGACCGCTCGGTCACAACGATCCTGCTGCCCGATGAATACTGAGTGAGCTGATCCGGCGGCCGGCCAGACGGGTAGTCTGGTCGGTCGCCACTTACACCGACAGTCAGCAGATAGGGAAGAGGCTCCCGAACCTCACTCCAGACCAGCCGTCGCCACTCCGTCGTCCTTGGCCCCATCAGCCTGCACCCGAGCAGCCAGCGCCCCCTCGCGCCGCTGCCCACTCCTCCCGCAGCTCTCCGCCGCTACACATCTCCCTGCCCTGCCGCCACCGCCACGCCCGTCCACCAGACCTGACCCTCGCTCCTGCTGCGCTCCCAGCGCTTTGCCTCCTGGCCCTGCCTTGCGCCCCTGTACCCTCCTCACCCCTCCTGCCTCTCCGTAAACCACCACCTTCCACACCTTATGCACCTATGGTGCACCACAGAGCGTTTCAAACGACATTATAGCTTGCCAAATGGCTTCAAATGAGGTATACGTATTGGTATACACATAAGCCGTCACGAGGAGCCCCGAAGGCGATGACCAAACCCACTCCCAAACGCTCTAACCCGATTACCTTTCGGCTTGATGAGACCGCTGAGAAGGTCCTACGCGAGCGGGCAGAACTGCTGGGCTGCAGTGCCGGTGAGCATGCCCGTCGCCTGGTGGTGGAGGGCCTGATGGGCGGCGAGACCCTCCAGCTGCAGGATGAGCTGGTGGCACTGCGCGGGGAAGTCTCCGGCCTGCGTCAGCTGCTCGCGCAACTGCAGGGGCTGGCGGAGATCAGCCAGCTGCGAGACGCGTTCGCACAGTTCGGTGACCACTTCCGGCTGGCGGTAGTGGCCTTGCTGGTAGGCGGGGGACAGATGACGGTCGAGGAAGCCAGGGGCTGGGTCAACAAGAACCTGAGCGAGAGGGAGATCGGAGGCTGAACCATGCTGTCCATCGGGGCCATGGGGAGCGGGCGCGAGGAGTACTACCTGAACCTGGCACGAGAGGACTACTACGTGGCTGGCGGTGAGCCACCGGGCCGGTGGCTGGGTCAGGGCGCCGAGGCCCTGGGGCTCATGGGGATGGTGAACAGAGAGCCACTACACAATCTCCTGCAGGGCTTCTCACCGGACGGGGAGACGGCGCTGGTGCAGAGCGCCGGGCAACCCCAGCGACAGCAGGGCTGGGACCTGACCTTCTCGGCGCCGAAGAGCGTGAGTGTGCTGTGGAGCCAGGCGTCGCCGGAGATAAGGCAGGTGATCGAGGCGGCCCACGCACGGGCGGTTGAGGAGGCGCTACGCTACTTAGAGGAGCAGGCGACCTTCACGCGGCGGGGCCGGGGCGGGGTGCACGAGCAACGTGTTGCCCTGGCGATGGCAGCCTTCGACCACCATACCTCGCGGGCCAAGGACCCGCTGCTCCATACCCATCTGCTGATCCCTAACCTGGGGGTCCGGGAGGATGGGACCACGGGGACGATCCGCAGCCGACCCTACTACCAGCACAAGATGGCTGCGGGGGCGCTATACCGAGCGGAGTTCGCGACGCAGTTGGAGCAGGGGCTGGGGGTAAGGTGTGTTCGTGTCCAGACCTGGTTCGAGGTGGCGGGAGTTTCGGAGAGGGTCATGCAGGAGTTCTCGAAGCGGCGCCAACAGATCATGACGGCGATGGAGGAGCGCGGGTGGTCGAGTGCCGGAGGAGCGGCCACGGTGGCGGTGCTGACGCGGGACAAGAAGGACGTGGCCCCGGAGCCGCGGGAGAAGTTATTCGCTCAGTGGCACGAAATTGGGGAGAGACTAGGCTGGGGCCCGCAGCAGGTCGCAGGCGTTCTGCACCGCTCGCGGCGGCAGATCAACACTCACGAGGCGCTGCATGGGATCACCGCCGGCGCGTTGGAGCTGCTCACCCATGATGCCAACCACTTCACGGCGCGGGACCTGGTGCGACGGATGGCGGAGTTCGGCCAAGGGACGGGGCTGACGGCGCGAGAGATCACGGCCCGTGCTGCCCAGGAGCTGCGCAGTTCCGAGGAGGTGCTGTGTCTGGGGGAGTGGGAGGGGGAGCGGCGGTATACGACACGCGAGGTGCTGGCGCTGGAACAGCACCTGTTGAGTATGGTGGAGCAGTCTAGGGGTGATCGGCGGCATGTGGTCAGCAAACACTGGTTCATAGAGGCACAATGGTGGCTGTACTACAAGAGGGGCATCTCCCTGACGCCGCAGCAGACAGAGGCGTTGGAGCATATCACCCGCCGGCCGGGGTCGGTGCAGGTAGTCAGTGGGATCGCGGGGACCGGAAAGACGGCGCTCTTGTCGGCGGCCCGCCAGGCCTGGGAGGACTGGGGGCTGAAGGTCTACGGAGCGTGTGTGGCCGGCAAGGCCGCGCGAGGGCTGGA
>CAZIWQ010000004.1:8368-26138 GCA_964542355.1 uncultured Armatimonadia bacterium | reverse complement strand
GCGACGCTCGCGAGCCGCGACCCGGCGATGTCGGCGGCCGTCGCGCGCGAGCTGGAGGGACTGCTGCCGCGGGTCACCCCGGCGGCGCCGACCATGCCCGCGCCGGCTCCTGCCGATGGCACCGCCCGTGCCCCGCAGGCCGTCGTCTTCACACGCCCGGCTCCCGGCGCGATCCCGTCGCTGGTGGGCACGCCCGCATGACCGGTCGCGCGCCGCGTCGCGGCCATGCGGCCACGGGCCGACCCGACGCGCAGCGCCATTCCCATCGCGGCTGGCAGCCGCTCCCACAGACTACGCGACCGGCTCGCGAGAAGGTGACTGAGTGACTACGCAGGCTGTCGTCATACCCTATGACCTGACACGCCCCCCGGTGCTCAAGCCCCGCCAGGAGGCCGCGCTGCAAGCAGTCGCGGCGTCCGCGGCCGGCGGCCTCCAGGCGCTGACCTCGGAGTATCTCGGCAGTCCGGTCAGTGTGCGCCTCCACGGTGTCGGTGCGGGCACCGACGTGACGGAGGCACCGGACACCGAGGAGCGCTCCGTATGGGTGATCCCGCATAACACCGATGGGGCTGACTGCCCGATCTGGCGCTTCGACAGCCAGGCGGCGTGCGCGCTGATCGACCTCATGATCGGGGTGGCGCCGGACAGCGTGGGGTGGGGCAGCCGGCCACTCTCGCGTCTCGAGGGGCGCCTGCTGTCGCTGCTCTGTGAGGAGATGTACGTAGCGTGGGCCGCGGCATGTCCGGTGGGGGAGACGGATCCCGGGCCCTGGCGCTGCATCCGCGCCACCAGCGGGGTCGCGGCGCCCAGTCCGGCCGAGTGGGTGCGGGTCGCGTTTGAGATCACGGGGGCTCGGATCACCGGTGGGTATGACCTCTACCTGCCCGCGGCGCTCGCACGGTTGCCGGCCGCCGAGGCCGGTGCCCGCGCGGCCTCGCCGCCACAGGTCACCAACCCCCAGGTCCGCGCCACCGCCGTGACCGCCACCGTGCAGCTCGCGAGCTGGCATACCACGCTGCGCGACCTGCTCGCACTGCAGCCCGGGCAAGTAGTGCCGCTCGGGGTGCATGCCGACAGCGTGCTGTCGCTTGCCATCGCGGGCACGCCCCGCCTCCCGGTGCAGGCCGGTACCCACAATGGGCACATCTCGGTGCAAGTAGTGGGCTCTGCAAGTGGGTCGCCGGAGTTCGCGCCGGCTCGCTAGAAGAGCCGCGCAGGCGCACAGGTGCCCGACCTGTCATGCTGAGCCAGGGCCGCCTCGCGGCCCGCCGGCGAAGCATCTGCTCCTGCCGCAATCACCCCGCAAGCCGAGACCTCTGCACAGACGGCTTTTGCCTGAGACCGCGGTGGGCACGACCTCACGGTCCGGTGAGTTGGGCGGCCAACCGGGCGATCTCCGCGGTCTGCTCCTTCAGCTCCTTCAGGCACAGATCCGCGCTCGCGCGACACAGCGTGATCTCCGGGTCGTCGATCATCGCCATCATGATCGGCTGCGAGTTGCCCGAGCAGCCGATGCCGGAGGCGTGACCGATGGCGTTGGCGGCCTGGATGACGCGCCCCATGGTCGACACGCGGATCAGCCGCCGCGGGCGGTGGTGCTCTTCGACGGCGGCCGCATTTGGTAGCCCCCAGTTGCGCAGCGCGCACGCCCCCACCGAGCAGTGGTCGATCCCGAGGCCGGCGCGTTCCGCCTGGTAGAGAATGCTCCCCCCCGCCACCGATTGGGCGACACACGCCGCATAGGTGTCGGGGATGCTCGCCGCCAGGATGAGCTTGCCGAGGTCATGCAGCAGGCCCGCCAGCAACGCGCGCCCCGCATCCTGTCCCCGATAGCGCGCCAGCATCTCCGCCGCTCGCGCCGTCGCCCAGCAATGGGCCCAGAAATCGTGGCGCGAGATCCCGCCGACCCCGCAGGGCAACTCCAGCGCTGCATCCAGTACCCGCGCGATCCGCGTGGCAAGCACCTCGGAGGACGGCTGCAGCAGGTACCCGGCCCCGGATCTGCCGTCATCATCTGCGGCGGCGTTGTCGGCCGCGGCATGCTCCGCGTCTTCCAGCACCGCCCGCAGTCCGGGCGGCTCCGGCATGTCCCAGAGCGTCTCAAACAGATCTCCCTGTTGGGTGTCCGAGAGAGCGACACAGCTTCCCGTTGCCATCCGATGCACGTCCTCCTGACCGGCGTCGCACGCTGCGTGCGACGCTGTCTGTGTGGCTGGCCGTTCGGTTCCCCCGGCGTCCCAGCCGGGTGCCGCCGGGATGAAGGCGAGGCCCCGCGGGCGTGCGCTGTCCTCTTTCAGGCCGTCACCCCCTCATGGCCGAGCAGCCCGGCGAGCTCCTCGATGGCCGGCCGCTGGTTGCGCAGCGCCTCCAGGCACCGGTCGGCAACCGCCGCACTGAGCGCGTGGTCTTGTGCCAGGCACGTCTCGAGCCTCACCGGCTCGGGGTCACCCGACGCGCCGATGCCACAGGCATGCGCCACGGCATTGGCGGCCCGCACCAACAGACCGATGTCGGAGAGGGTGATCGGGGGCGGCAGGCCATGGTGCTGACTCGCTGCCTGGATCGTCGACTGGGGCAGACCCCACGACTTGAGTGTCTGCGCACCGACACGCGGGTGTTGGTGGCCCAGGCAGCGGAGCTCGACCTCTTGCAGGGGCACCTGGTCACGCTGCGCCATCGCCACACACGCCTCAAAGCGGGCAGGAACGCTGAACGCCAACACCAGCTTGCCGACATCGTGGAGCAGGCCGGCGATGTGCGCCTGGTCACGCGGCACGCGATAGGTGGGCGCGAGCAGGACGGCCGCAGCGGCGGTGGCCCAGTTGTGCTCCCAGAAGGTAAGGCGCGGAATGCCACCGACCTCATGGGGCAGTGGCATCGCCTGGGCGACGCCCTGGGCCAGTGCCATCGAGCGCACGGCCTGGCATCCCAGCCGAGCAATCGCCTGAGCGACGCTGTGCACCGGCGAGCGGAAGCCCAGCGCCGCGGAGTTGGCCGCTCGCATCACTCGCGAGGCCAGGACTTCGTCCAGCGACACGGCCCGGGCAATCTGCTCGGCGTCGAGCTGGTCATCATCGGCCGCATGCGTCAGCATGCTCAGAGCCCCGGGCAGCGGCGGGAGCTGCCACAGGCCCCGCGCGACGGCCGCCTCGACCTCGTCAGTCAATGGCACTGTCATCCGTTCGTCACTCTCGCCTCAGTGCATCGTGGCCGATCGGGGGCGGTCACGCACCGTTGCGGGGATGGTGTTGTGACATGTTATCGGCGCCCGTCGGGGCAACTGAAGCCAGCCGGCCCGGCAACCAACTGCGCCGGCGGCGGGTGCGAGGAAGGAACGAGACGGGTGGGCAGCGAATAGCATGCCACGCATTGCATGTCACGGGTCCACCCAGATACTTGGAGGCGATCAGCATGGTACGCATCGGCATCGTGGGGATGGGGTTCATCGGTCAGCAGCACTTCCAGACCTGGCAGGGGGTGGCGGGGGCACAGGTCGTCGCAGTTGCGGATAAGGAGATCGACCGCGTCGCCGCCTCGGCCGCCGCCATCGGCGGCAATGTGGGCGATGCCGCGGGGCTTGACCTGTCGGGCGTCGCGCGCTACAGCTCACTCGACGAGATGCTGGCGGCCGGCGGGCTCGACGCCGTCGACCTGTGCCTGCCCACGTTCGTCCACCCGCAGTTGACGGAAGCCGCGTTCGCCGGCGGCGTGAACGTAATCTGCGAGAAGCCAATGGCGCTGGACGTGGCGGGCTGCGACCGCATGCTTGCCGCGGCCGACAAGGCCGGCAAGCTCCTGTTCATCGCCCAGTGCATCCGCTTCTGGCCCGAGTATGAGGTGCTCGCCAACATGATCGGGGGCGGCGGTCTCGGCCGGCTCGTCAGCCTCAAGCTCACCCGCCTCTCCCCCTCCCCGTTCTGGAGTCAGGGCGGCTGGCTCAACGATGTCTCCAAGAGCGGCGGCGCCATGCTCGACCTGCACATCCATGATGCCGATTACATCACCTCCGTGCTCGGGATGCCCACGGCCGTGTTCTCGCAGGCCGGACACATCGCCCCGGGGGGCGCCAAAGTCGATCATGTCACCACCCAGTACCTCTACGGGGACGTCATTGTCATCGCCGAGGGCGGCTGGGCGATGCCGCCGACCTACCAGTTCGAGATGGCCTTCGAGGCCCTGGGCGAGAACGGGTGCCTCAAGTTCTCGACCTCGGCGACCCCCGCCCTCAAGTTCATGCCGTTCGAGGGGGAGCCGTACACCCCCGAGTTCCGCGCGACCACCGGCTACCAGCAAGAGCTGGAGTACTTCGCTGAGTGCATCGCCAACAACACGGCCCCCGCGCGCGTACCGGCGTTCGCCGCGCGCGAAGCCGTCCGCCTCGTGATGGCCGAGAAGCAGTCCGCCGAGAGCGGGCAGGTTGTCGCGCTGTAGCAGGGCGCGTCGCCGGCGTCTGACGGGGTCATCCGGAGCGAGAGGCATGACGGCCCCGGGGTCCGCCAGTCCCGCACAAGGGGACGGACGGTGGCCCCGGGGCCGTTGCGCAGACTTCGGCGGCATCTCCGCCGTTTCCTACGCTCCTACGCTCCTACGCTCCTACCGTCCCCGCCGATCACCCCGCCGGGTGCCTGATCCATACGACGCGGAACCCGAATGGCTTGAGCGGGAACGACATCGCGAAGCTGTCGGACAGCGCTACCGGCTCGTCGGTGACCATGTCGACGGCCTGCATCCCCGCACTGAGGGCGAGACCCTCGTAGTCGAGCTTGACCGTCGCCGTCTTCTCCTCGGCTCCGAGATTGCTGACAACGATGACGGCTCCGGCCTCCGCCCGCGAGTAGACACTGGCCTTGATGGTGTCGTCGGGGCCAAGTGAGACATAGGGCTTGTTGTCCCAGTAGGGGATCCACACGGCCCCGGCTCGGCCGAAGGCCTCCATCCCCTGCCACAGCCTGGCCTCCAGCTCCAGGCTCCCCCCGAGACTACCCCGCACCAGGACGTCATGCAGGAGCGTGAATGCCATCGCCTCGGAGTAGGTGTAGGGGCGGTTGTAGCACAGGAACTCGGCCGGCACCCCCCACTGGCGCCCCATGAACTCACAGCGGAAGGCGTCCAGTGGCAGCACGTCGAGCGGATTGGGGCCGCGGTCGATGCTGCCGAACTGCTCGCCGTCCCAGTAGCTCGTGGCCCACGCAAGCGAGGGGATCGTCATGCACGTGGACTGATGGACGTTCACCAGGCCCTTCGGCTTGCGCGTCTTCACGAGCGTGTAGATCCGCCGCATCA
The DNA here is from genome assembly GCA_964542355.1 of uncultured Armatimonadia bacterium. Classification (GTDB taxonomy): domain Bacteria; phylum Armatimonadota; class Zipacnadia; order Zipacnadales; family JABUFB01; genus CAZIWQ01. The sequence goes on along the minus strand of CAZIWQ010000004.1, from coordinate 20,855 downwards.
TCTCCCGCGTGTCGAAGAACGGGTAGGTGGTGCCGATGGTACCGTCCGGCTTGCGATAGCCGCAGCCGTGATGCGTGTTACGGCAGCCCCACGGGTTGGCGGTGCCATCGAGGTAGACGCCATCGATGTCGTAGTCATCCATCATCCTGGCGATGCCGGCGGCCATGAAGTCCTGCCACTTGCTGCGGTAGCACACGATGTAGGCGTTCTGCTCGGGGGCGCGGTGGTAGCCGCCGGCCCGGGGGGCAACCAGGGCCTCCTCGGCGTACAGGTCCCACTCCGGCGCGATATTGGAGAGCTCATAGCCGAAGTACAGCAAGAGCTTGATCCCGCGCTCGTGGCAGGCCTTGACCAGCTTGCGCAGCTTCTCGCCGTGGGTCGTGCCGGTGTAGTTCTGGATGTCGGTCCAGTGCTCGTGGAAGCACAGGGTGCGCACGCCGAGGCTGGCGAGGTGATCGAGCATCGTGGTCTTGCCGCCGGCGTCCTTCCACTCGCGGTCCTCGATCCCGTAGCCGCCGTGGTGGCAGATGCGGTAGTCCCAGGCGTCGGGCTGCAGCGGCTTCACCGGAGTCGGCTGGAAGCCGAAGGTGTACGTGAGCGGGCCGCCGGCCGGCTGTGCGGCGGTGATCATGTTGATCCGCAGGGTCACGACTTCCCCCTCGCGCACGATCTCGGTGACGCGGTTGGGATCCTGCACGAAGAAGTTGCGGTCGGACTCGGAGAACCAGGCGAGGCCGCGCTCCTCGTCACCCAGCCAGAGGTAGGGGCGGAAGGCCGCGGTGAAGCCCTGCTCCGGCAGCGCCCCGGCGTTGTACGCGCTCTGCCACCGCCCCGGGTAGTGGTACAGGTAGCGAGCATGCTCGCGCTTGAGCGGCACGATCAGGCTGAGCCCCTCGATGCGCTTGACGCCCCGGGGGGTGAGCGTGAAGTCGCTGCGGATCATCCCATCGTAGTCGACACTGATGCGCCCCTCGCACAGGGCGCCCTCGCCGCCGGCGGCGGTGGTCAGCTCGACACGCTCCGGCCTGGTCACCGGCGCGAGCAGCTTGCCGCGCTGAGTCCACGACTGCTCCTTCCCGTCGGCGACCATCCGCAAGGTGATGGGCCCGGCGAGCATCTGCTTGCCGGCGGCGGCGACCTGGGAGGGGAACGGCAGCGGCCCGAACGACACCTCGCGGCCCCACATCGTCACCGTGTTGTCGGCCACCGCCAGCGGCGTCCATGGTGCCAGCACCTTGTCGCTGATGCCCTCTCTGGAGCCCAGCCAGGCCGGGGTTGCCGGACGGGTGAAGCCGACGGTGACCTTGTGCGACGGCTGCCGCCGGCCGGTCCCGGCGATCACCAGCACCTGGTAGTTGCCCGCAGCGAGCTTGGAGACATCGAACGTCACGGTGCCGGTGAGTGCCTCGGTGAGGCCGCCGAACTTGCGGACCTGGAGGCGCTTACCCGCGGCGTCGAGCAGCGTGGCGCCGGCGTCCACCTCCCGCGCGGTGCGGCCCAGGCCCGAGGCATCGAGGTCCACCGCGACCTGACCCTCGAGGAAGTACTTGCGCAAGGCGACCTGGAGTGGGACCGGTATCACGAGCGGCGCCGTCGCGAGGCAGACATTGCGCCCCTTGTCGGTGACTGTGAGTCGGACCTGGTAGGTGCCCGGCACGGGCAGCCCGGCCTCGAGCGGCAGGGCGGCGGCGAGGTTGAAGGGCGTTGCCGCCCCGCCACCGGAATGCACCGCCGCCGCCGCCGCGACGACCGTGACGCTCTCCTTGTCGCTCCGTGTCACCGACAGCTTCGCTTCGCCGGGGGCTGCGGCCCGCCAGGTGCCGGTGACGCCCACGCGCCCCGCCAGCGGCAGGCCCGGCCCGGAGACCTGGACGGCAGGGGCCTCCTCGGCGAAGGCGAGGTGGGCGAAGTGGGCGGGGTCGTGCAGTCCGCCCTCCACATGCGCCCACGAGGCAATCGCCGCGGCGGGCGTCTGGCGGTCCCAGGCCACATTCAGACCCCACACGTCTCCCGGGCGCGGGGCCCGCAGGCCCAGCGCGGCGAAGGGGATGCGGGTCTCGACGTCCCAGCGTCCCGCGGCGACGACGGTCTTGGCCTGCCAGTCGGCGTTCCACGAAGGGTCCTTCTGCCGCGAGTCCCACTGCACCGCGCGCGAGTTGACGATGAACTGGTAGTAGTCACCGTGGCCGTGCGTGGGGTCGAGGAAGACCTCCATCGCGTCGTCTTCCCACACACTCCCATCGCGGGTCGTTACCGCGGCGACGGGTCGCGCTTTGGCGGGCAGTGGTAGCCGTGCCGCCACAAAGAGCGCCTCGTCGTCCCAGGTCACCCACACCTGCGGCTGCTGACGGGCGAGACTCCGTCTGCCCAGGTCGATCCAGGCTGCCGGGCTCGACGCCGCCGGCCACTCCCCGTCGCGGATCTCCCCGTCGACGTTGGGCGGCGCATCGGCCTGCCCCACGGTGATGAGCGGGACCGCCGGGTCGTCGACAGTCCCGGCGAAGGTGGGAGCACACGCCAGCAGGAACAACACACCGACAGCCACGCGCCGACTGGTTACGACGTCCATCAGAATCACTCCATGGTGAAGGGGATCGCACCTCCTATTCGCGCCCGGCACCCATGGTCCCTCTGTACGCCGCCGCGAACCGCACGACCCGCGCCCTGCGGACAGTGTCATCCTGAGGAGCACGTGCGGCTTCGCAGAAGCCGCAGCGACGCAGGATCTCGTCTCGATTGCAAGCCACTTCTCATCCTTCGCCGGAAGAGCGCGCCGCGGTCCAGAGGACCGCATCGCGGTCTGGGCTCAGGATGACAGCCGCGCAGAACGGCGCGGAACCAGCCGCGCAGGGACGATGGGTGGAGTTGACTTCTCATGCCGCACACAAGCACCCGCCTGGCCGGCCTCGACGACATCCCGGTGCTGGCCCTCTTCGAGCGCGAGCTGGCACGAGCGGCCTTCCCGGAAGATCCCATCGAGGACCTCGACTACCACGCCAACCGGCTCCGCAAGGCCTTTGTCAGGCAGCCGGAGGGCATGGTGGTGATCGTCGACGCTGAGACCGACGAGATCGTCGCCTGGCTCTGGCTGGCGACCAAGACCGTGCTCGCCACCGGGGAGCGCTACGGAGTGCTTCGCAGCATCTACGTGCGACCGTCGGCGCGCGGGGCCGGCCTCGGGACGATGCTGGCCGAGTACGCCCGGCGCTCGTTCGAGGAGCAGGGCCTGCAACGGGTGGTCGCCAAGGTCCACAGCGACAACCTCGCGGGGGTGCGCGTCCTGTCCCGTGCGGGTTTCGCGCCGTTGCACACCACGCTCGAATGGCGTGCCGCCCCTCGCGCGAAGGCATGACCGCGGGGGGCCGAGGCCCCCACCTCGGGGCTGTTGCCGTCACAGCACACTTCGGCCAGGAGGAGCCGGCATGAGCCTTACCGCGGACCTGCGGCGTGCCGTCCAGGCCGCCATCGCCGACACCCAGACGCCGGGGGCGGTCGCACTCGTCGGACGCGGAGACGAGGTGCTGTGCCATGAGGCCTGGGGGCACCGCACGCTCTCCCCCGCTCCCCTGCCGATGGAGCGCGACACGATCTTTGACATGGCCTCCGTCACCAAGCCCCTCGCCACCGCGATGGCCGTGATGCAACTGATCGAGCGAGGGCTGCTCTTGTTGCGCGACCCGGTCTGCCGCTACCTGCCGGACTTCACCGGCGAGGGCCGCGAGCAGGTTACACTCCGACACCTGTTGACCCATACCGCCGGGCTGGAGCCGTACAAGAACTACCTGCAGGAGTGGGGCGCCGAGGTCTTGCCGGCCGAGCGGCGTGCGCGCATGGTCGCGGACATCTGCGCCCTGCCGGTGCGCCACGCGCCGGGCGAGGCCTTCGCCTATAGCTGCCTGGGCTACATCCTGCTGACCTCGATCGTCGAGCTCGTGGCAGGACAGCCCCTGGACGTCTATGCGGCGGAGCACACCTTTTCGCCGCTGGGTATGACCGACACGGGCTTCCGCCTGACCGCGGCGCAGGTGGCGCGGTGTGCCGCCACCGAACAGCTTGCGGAGGGGACGCTGGTGGGGGTGGTCCACGACGAGAATGCTCGCTACCTGGGGGGTGTCGGCGGCAACGCGGGGCTGTTCTCGACCGCGCCCGACGTCAGCCGCTTCGCGCGGGCTCTGCTGGCGCGGATTGGTTCGGGGCCTGGCGCCGCAGCCGGGGGGCCGGAGCTGCCCCTGTCGCCGGCGGCGGCCGCCCGTATGGTTGCCCCGGGGGCGGAAGTGCCCGGCGCCGTCCGCGCCCTCGGCTGGGACATCGACAGTGTCTACTCCCCACCGATGCGCGGCGACCTGTTCCCGGTCGGCGGGATCGGTCACACCGGGTACACGGGAACCTCGCTGTGGATCGATCCGGGGAGTGGGGGCTACGTGGTGCTACTCACCAATCGGGTCCACCTGGGCCGCGATCGAGACATCAGCCGCCTCCGCCAGCAGGTCGCCAACATCGCGGCGGCTGCAGTGATCGGGAAGCGAGGCCAACGATGACTTCACGCGAGCGCGTCCTGGCTGCCGTTGCCCATGCCGAACCCGACCGGGTGCCGGTCAACTACTCCGGCAACCCCGGCATTACCGCCCGCTTGCTGCAGCACTGCGGGCTGGCTGAGAATGACCACGAGGGGCTGCGGCAGGCCCTGCAGGTGGATTTCCGCTCCCTGGGCGCGCCCTATGTCGGGCCGCCGCTGCACGAGCAGCTCCCCGACCGCAGAGTCGACAACTGGGGCATCCATCGGCGCTACGTCGAGCACCCCAGTGGCGGCTACTGGGACTTCTGCGACTTCCCACTGCGCGAGGCCACCGTCGAGCAGATCGCCGACTGGCCGCTGCCCTCCCCGGATGACTTCGACGTCTCCGGGATCCCGGCGTCCTGCCGGCACTATGGCCAGTACGCCCTCAACGGCTCGGCTGGCTACGGCGACATCATCAACGGCAACGGGATGCTGCGCGGCATGGAGCAGACCCTGGTCGACCTGGTGACCGATGACCCGGCCGGCCTGCTGCTCGCCGACCGGCGGCTGGCCATCCAGCTCGAGGTGACCGCGCGCATGCTGGAGGCGGCGCACGGCCGCGCGGACTTCATCTGGCTGGGCGAGGACCTGGGCACGCAGATCGCCCCCATCATCAGCCCCGCCGTGTTCCGCAAGCACATCCGCCCGCGCTACCAGCCCTTCTGCGACCTGGCGCGGGCGCATGGCGCCTTTGTGATGATGCACTGCTGCGGGTCCAGCAGTTGGGCGTTCGAGGACTTCATCGACATGGGCATCCACGTCGTGGATACGCTCCAGCCGGAGGCGACGAACATGGCACCGGAGTACCTCAAGCGCACCTTCGGCGACCGCCTGGCCTTCCACGGCGCCATCTCGACGGCCGGGCCACTGGCCTCTGGCACGGTGGACGAGACGGTCGCCTGCGTCCGCGAGACACTGGACACCATGATGCCTGGTGGTGGCTACTGTCTGGCCCCCACCCACCAGATCCAGGACAACACGCCGACCGAGAACGTGCTCGCGATGTACGAGACCGCGCGGACCCATGGCGTCTACTCCCACTCGTGAGGCCACGCGATGCAGCCGGCACGAGCCGTGAGCGCGTTCCCGCAGCGGCAGCCATCCCGGGTGGCCGCCACACTCGCACTCGCACTGTGGGGTGTCACAACGATGCAGCCGACAGCAGCGCAACCGGCCGGCGACAGCGCCCTCCCGCCGGCCGACCAATGGGCGGTGCTCCAGTTCACCACCTGGTTCAACGACGCCGGGACGATGGTGACGGACAACCTGCTCCGCGCCGCCCGCGAGGCGGAGGGCCGGACCCGGGCGGTGCGCGAGGCCGTACGCACGCCCCGGGACCAGGCCACGCGCGCGGCACAGGTGCGCGCACGGGTGCTGGACATTCTCGGCGGGCTGCCGGAGAAGACCCCGCTGAACGCCCGGGTGACCGGCAGCCTGGTGCGCGAACGGTACCGCGTCGAGAACATCTCGTACGAGATTGTGCCGGGGTTCCCCGTCAGCGGCAACCTGTATCTGCCGCAGGGCAGGGCCTTTCCCGCGCCGGCCATCATCTGCCCCTGTGGCCACAGCGGCAAGGAGCGGCCGGTGTATCAGTCGCTCGGGATCAGCCTGGCCAGCAACGGGTTCGTCGCGCTGGTGACGGACTCCCCCGATCGTGGTGAGCGCACGGCGCCGGGCAACGACCACTTCCGCGTCGGGGCGCTGACCTACCTCACCGGCGCGAACGCGGAGCGCTACTTCACCCTCGACGTGTTGCGTGGCCTCGACTACCTCGCGACCCGTCCGGAGGTGGACCAGGAGCGGCTGGGGTGCACCGGGGTGTCGGGCGGCGCTGTCTCGACGCTGTACGCCTCGGCACTGGATCAACGGATCAAGTGCGCAGTGCCGGTGTGCGGGGTGATCCCGCTGCGCGCGCTCGTGGAGTGTCTCTACACCACCTGCCCCGAGCAGCTCCAGCAGGACACCCTCGGCCGGGAGGTGGACGAGCCGGACATCGCCGGGCTCATCGCTCCGCGCCCGCTCCTGCTCATGCAGGGGCACCGCGACGATCTGTTCTACGTACCGGACTTCGTGCGCGGATGCCAGACAATCGCCGACACGTACCGGGTTCTGGGAGCCCGGGAGCGGGTGTCGTGGGAGGTCTTTGACTCCCCGCACGACTACAGCGCTCAGATGCGCGAGGCGGCCTGCCGGTGGTTCGGCCGCTGGATCGGTGATGGACAGACAACGGCGCAGGACCCGCCGGAGATGCGCCTGGCGGAACCTGCCGAGCTCGCCTCCGCCCCGCCCATCGCCAGCACCATCTTCTCGGAGAACGCGGCCATCGCGCAGACCCTCGCTACTGAGCGTAGCAGCAGACCGCGCCCCGATCGCGCCACGCTTGCGACGCAGGCGCGGGAGCTATTGGGGCTGCCCGCGACGCCGGCGCCGGTGGAGGTGGTGCCGACGGGGACGATGCGCGGCGACGACCTCACGGTGGAGAAGGTCGTGCTGCTGCCGGAGGCGGACATCCACGTGCCGCTATGGGTGCTGCGTCCGGTTGGGGTTGCGACACCGCTGCCGGTCGTGGTCAGTCTCCGCGACGGTGGGCGGATGGCCGCTGCCGGTACGGACGGCATCCTGGCGCGGCTGGCCCGCCGCGGGCTGATGGTCGTCGCCGCCGATGTGCGGGGTACCGGCGAGACAGCGATGAGCCCGACGCGCTGGGATATCCACAGCTTCTGCCGCGTCGAGCGCATCGCCGCGTGGGGGAGCTTCGTCGTCAGCCGGCCACTGGTGGGCATGCGCACCGGCGACCTCCTGGCAGTCACGCGTTACGCGGCCGGGCGGCCGGATGCGGCTCCGGGGAAGATGGCACTGTGGGGCACCGGACCGGCGGCGGTGTGGGCGCTGTACGCGGCGCTGCTGGACCGAGGCGTCTGTGCACTGGCGCTCCAGGAGGGCCCACTCAGCTACCACGCCATGGCGACCGACATGGGCTATACATGGCCCGACACACTGCTCTTGCCGAACGTCTTGCGCCACCATGACCTGCCCGACGTGCTGGCGGCGCTGGCGCCGCAACCAGCGTTGGTGGTGGACCCGCGGGATGCCCGGGGCACGGCGGTCAGTGTGGCGGCGGCGACGGCGGAGTTGGCGACCGCCTCAGGCGGCCGGGCGCTGGCGGAGGGGCTGCGCGTCATCACGGGCGGAGGCGAGGCCGCGGTGGAGCAGTTCCTGCACGACGCGCTGTGAGGGCGGGCGCCATGGCGGGTCGGATCTCGGTAGCTCACCCAATCTCGTTCACCTGCCGGACAGGCCGGCAGGCGCTTCCGCTCGTGGTCCCGCATGTGCGCGACCGTTGGTCGTCACGTGCGAAGCACGGTCGGCCCCGCGCAGCGGGGTCCCTCAGCGATAGGCTTCAGCCTATCGTCACCGCCAACAGTGCACCAGCCTGACAATCTCCGCCACATCCAGCGCGCGCCGGTAGATGCGCACCTCGCTCAGCAGGCCCCGGAAGTAGTCATCGGCCCCGAAGCCGACCGTCAGCGGCGTGTCCGTGGTAAGGTCGTGGCCCGCAGAGGGCACGGCGGCCGAGACGGCAACCTCCTCGCCGTCCACGTAGAGCCGCAGCCGGTCGCCTGCCTTCACGGCCGCCACGTGTCGCCAACCGCCGGGGAACCGCCGGTCCCACGTCGCCATCGTCCCCGCCCGGAGCGACCAGACCCGCCCCGAGGGCAGCGTGCCGGCATGGAGCAGCCCCTGGTAGACGGCCATCGACCATACGCGCCGCAGGATCACCGGCGAGTTGTCGAGGTTGCCGACGAAGCTGAAGTGGTCGCCCTCGTGCCGCCAGACGTTCGCCATCGGCAGGCTGCCGAGGTAGGGCTTGCCATTGTACAGGGCCGCCGCCATCACCTCGCGCTCATAGCCGAGCGCGCCGACCCGCTGCCAGCTCTCCCCTCCCTCGTAGCGGAAGACCTCGCCCTGCGGCCAGGTGCCGACGTAGAGCTCGCCGCAGTGGACGACCGCCCCGTAGGTCTGCGTCGACCCGGCGGGTGCCCCGCAGTAGGTCCAGTCGGATGCTCCCTCGTAGCGGTAGACCGGCCCGCCGTTGACCAGTGCGTGGAGCCGACCCCGGTAGACCGTCAGGGTGATGACGCGGTGGTCGAGGCCCACGTTCTCCCACTGCTGCCCGCCGGCGTAGCGGAACACGTTGCGGCGGTGGTTGCTGACGCAGTAGAGATCACCGCGGAACACGGTGAGGGCGAAGACGTCATCGGCTTTGCCGGAGCTGTACCCGGTGGTCTCCGTCTCTTCGGGTACTGCGCCCTCGGCCCCGGGCTGGCCGCAGTCGGTCCACGTCCCATCGGTGCCGACGCGAAAGACATGCCCGCCGGGCGTCGTGTTGAGTGTGGGCCCGAGCACCGACCCGCCGCAGACATAGCGGCCCACGCCACAGTAGAGGGCGCCGGAGAACTCCGTCACCGCGTGGACGATGTTGCTGCCCACCGGGTTGCCCAGGTCCACCCACTCCTCCCCGCCGGCATAGCGGAAGAGACGCCCGCGCTCCGTCGCCCCGATCTCGAGCGTCCCGGCGTAGAGGGCACCGTCGGCCACCGCGAGCGCCGCCACGAGGGCGGCGTTGCCCGGGCGGCCGCAGTCGGTCCACTCCGGGTCGGAGCCATCATCCACTCCGAAGCTGAGCTGGCGGGAGTTGGCGGTGGCCGTCGAGGTAACACCATCGTTGGTCAGCGCGTAGAGCTGGACGCCGCGGCGGCGCTTCACGTCGAACTTGCTCAGGAGGTTGCCGATGCAGTCCGTCGCCGGGTCGTCGGTGTGGATCCAGGCACAGAGGCTGAGGTCTTCGCGGCCGAAGTGGAGGGCCGAATGGTCGGCGACTTCCAGCAACGAGCTCTCACCGTTGAAGGCCCCGGCGGTGCCGGGCTTGCCCGTCGGCCCGGGCGCCCCGAGGGCGACGGCGCAGGCCCGGGTGTCGAGAGAGGAAGGGGAATGGTCGCGGGTGTCGTCCGCGAGCGGCCAGTAGCCCACGAGGCCGGTACTGAGGTCTTTCGCGTCACTCATCGGGGTCCTCCCTGCAGATGCAAAGCTCCTGACGAGCGCCGCCGCGGGGTCGTTAGTGGCGGCGGCATCGGCACGCTGTCGCCGGCTACTTGCGCAGGTCACGCTCGGCCTGCCGGGCGAGCAGCGCCAGCAGGCGCTGTCCGAGCGGGCCAACGAGGTCTTCGGCAGGAACTGACGGCGGGGTGATGAGGTAGCAGGCGTGCATGTTTGGTTCACCCAGGTAGTGACTTCTCCGCCCGGCACAGTCACCCTCCTCGCCCCTTCCGGCATCTGGGGAGGAGGTGCGCGGTGGGCGGCGAAGTCAGTGCCGATGTCGCCAACCCACCACCTGTCGCTGGGCCCCGGCAGAACCCGCACAGACCCGTCCGGGGACCCGACGCGCTCTCTCGGAGGCCGCAATGAAATACCGTCGTGTCGGCCGCACGGATATGGACTTCTCGGTCATCTCCTTCGGCGCCATGCGCTTCGCCGGTGCCATGGCCGAAGATGACGCCATCGCCATGGTTCACCGTGCGCTGGAGCTGGGGATCAACTTCTTTGAGACCGGTCCGCTCTACACCAACAGCATGCAGCGGCTCGGCAAGGCCCTGGCCGGGCGCAAGGAGCCGTTCCACATCTGCTCGAAGGCCGTTTGCCGACACAGCGAGGAGTGGAAGCCGGGCTGGATGACGACTGCCGATGAGGCCCGCCGCACCATCGATTGGTCGCTGGAGACCCTCGGCATCGAGCAGCTCGACCTCTTCGGCGGCTGGTCGCTCTCCGACGAAGAGACGTGGCAGGCGTTCTTCGCCCCCGGCGGCCCGCTCGCGGGCATCCGCCAGGCCATTGATGAGAAGCTGGTCCGGTACGCCTATGTCACCTCGCACGATGTACCGGCGAACACCGTCAAGCACCTGCAGAGCGGCGAGATCGCCGCGGTCACGATCCCGTACAACATCGCCAAACGGCACTTCCGCGTCGTGATTGATTACTGCGAGGCGAACGGCATTGGCTGCTTCCCGATGCAGCCGACCGCGGGCGGGTTGCTGGCCAGCACCAGCGGGCGATTGGGCGAGCTCATCGCACAGCACGTGGGAGATCAGGACCCGGCCCAGGCCGCCCAGCGCTGGCTGTTGGCCCACTCGGGCATTACCTCCGTCCCCGTGGGCTTCACCGCGCTCGAGCAGCTAGAATCCAGTGTCGCCATCGCCGACGAGGCGGACGCGCTAATGGCGGCGGGCGAGGATGCCATTGACTACCTGGCCGACTACTCCGACCTGGCGGTCGGGCTCTGCACCCGCTGCGGCTACTGCGAGCCATGTGCGGCGGGACTGCCCCTGCGCTACGCGATCCAACCCTACCAGATGTGGAAGATCCTGGGTGACGAGGAGACGCTGCGAGGGTACCTGTCCCGCCTCAAGGTGGACCCGGCGGTCTGCACTGCCTGCGGGCAGTGCCAGGAGCGGTGCCCGCAAAGCCTCCCCATTCCCGAGTACATGGAGGAGATGGTGGCGGAGATGAAGCGACTGGGCATCCAGGTACCGGCGGGGTAGCAGCGGCGGCAATGACGATTGGGGGCCCATGATGGCACGCACTCGCGCCTGCCTGCTCGTGCTGGCATTGATGGAGGTCGCCATGGCGGACCCGCTCGGGTGTCTGCAGAAACCCATTGCCTGGATCGTGGGACAGCAGAACCGCATCGTCATCGGCTGCCCGGCCGACTGCGGGCAACTGACGGTCAAGCAGCCGCCCGAACTCATGCTGTTTGACCGCTGGCCCTGGCAGCCGGGCGATACGACGCAGCGCTTCTACTTCCGCGCGACGGCGCCCCTCGCCGCCGGCACGATCCGCTTCACCGCCGGCGATTACTCGTTCGAGCTGCCGGTGCAAGTGCTGACGTGGCAGCAGGCCCACGAGCCCCGCCAGTTTGGGGACTACAAGCTGCCGCGTACGTTCCCGCTGGAGGGGAAGGACGAGTTCAAGACGGGGCTGAGCTACCTGGACGCCGACGGCCTGAAGCGGCTGCGCCAGGCGGGCAAGCCGGATGCGGATGTCGTCGCGCAGGGCCTGGCGGCCGACGAGGCGCTCTACCAGGCCCTGCCGGAGTCGACAATTCCCCGCTCCTGCTTCGTGCAGTACAACACGCCCAGCGGGTGCCCGGTCTGCGGGACGAAGATCTTCCAGGGCCGCTCGCCCTTCTACCCCTGGCTGATCGAGCCGGACAAGCACCCCTGGAAGGTCGGCTGTCCCGAGTGCGGACGATGGTTCCCCAGCAACGACTTCGCCGCCGGCGACATGCACCGCGGCGAGTTCCCCGATGACGGCTGGGGGTACTTCAAGCCGGGGGAGAAGTACCCCTATTCGTTCATCGCGTACTATGCCGAGTGGTACTACCTGTCGCACCACATGCCGCGATTCGCGTCTCTGGCGGAGGCCTACGCGCGCAGCGGCAATCGGCGGATCGGTCGCGCTGCCGCCGTCATGCTGTTCCGCGTCGCCGAGCAGTACTTCAACCTGGCGCTGAACCTCAACATGCGCAAGGCGCTGACACGCGCGGCGGTGTGGTCGGGCGAGATCGTCCCCCAGACCAAGTTCCCCATCTACAACACCTGGCTCTACGTCCAGCACAACTGGGAGATCCCCCGGCACACGATGCACTGTGAGGGGTATGAGAGGCTGTGGGAATACCTGAATGCCGATGACCCGGAGCTCCTGGCGTTCGCGCAGCAGCACTCTCATCCTGAGATCAAGACGATGGCGGACTTCCGGCGGTTCATCGAGACCGGGTACTTCCGCACCGTGGCCCAGGCCTGCCTGGACAAGAACCTCATCGGGAACCTGCCGCAGGGGCAGTTGGCTACCGTCGAGGCCGCCCTGTTCCTGAAC
>CAZIWQ010000004.1:0-8358 GCA_964542355.1 uncultured Armatimonadia bacterium | reverse complement strand
CGAACTGGTGGACTGGTGCTTCAACCGCGGCGGGCAGATGCGCTACTTCCTGACCAATGACTACTTCGTGGATGGCTCGGCGTTTGAGTCGCAGGGCTACAATGCCGGGCACGTCTCCAACCTCGAAGACATCGCCCAGGTCATGGTCAAGATCAAGCGCCTGCGGCCTGATGAGTATGACCCACAGGCCTTCCCGCTGCTCACCGACGACCCCAAGTACCGCCAGCTCTTCGACTTCTGCCTGGACTTCAACCTCATCGGCTGCACCCATGCGCAGACCGGTGACTGCGGCGATGTGTGCCAGACCGACCCGTACAGTCGCTTCCTGACGACCGATGTGCAGCCGCAGGTGTTCCTGGGGCCGTACAAGCTCCTCAAGGACCCGCGCTATGCGCCGGTGCTGTGGGATCCCGCAGCCCACAAGCCGTTGCCCGGCGTGACGGAGCCCGCGGTGCGCGAGACCATCGAGCAGGTCGTGGCTGAGCGGGGGCCCGAGATCGAGCAGCCCTCAACCGTCTGCGATGGCTACGGACACGCGATCTTGCGGACGGGCCAGGGGGACAACCGACGCGCGCTATGGGTGCGGTATGGCTGGGCGCGCGGGCACGCCCACTATGACATGCTGACCATCGGGCTCGAGGCCCGGCGGCGCAAGCTGCTACCGGAGATCGGGTATCCGCACTCGTGGACCTTCCGCAATGAGTGGGAGAACAACTGGGCGACACATTACTGCGGGCGGGTCCTGCCGACGCCGCCGGGGCAGTGGCGGCGGGGGCACTGCCGGCTCTTCGCCGATGGCCCCTGGGCGCGCGTCGCCGTCGCCTACGCGCCGGTGCACCTCGGTGTGGCGGCCCCAAAGCTCTACGAGCTTCACCCCGAGCACCTGATGGAGCGCACGGTCGCGCTGATTGATCTCGATGACCACAACTCGTATGTGGTGGATGTGATGGGGCTGGGCGGCGGCACGGACAACTACTGGTCCTTCCACGGCCCGCGCTACGACACGGAGGCGGCCGCCGAGGGGTTGCCGCTGGAGAAGCAGGAGACGGGGACGGTGGCGGGGGCGGGCATTGCCTACAACGCCGGCGCGCAGTTCATCGCCGACCATCCGGACCTGCGGGCCTTCCCCTACATGTATGACGTTCGGCGGGGGCAGGCTGCCAGGCCGTGGGCTTTGGATTGGGCCCTGCAGAAGTACCCCGATCTGCACGTGCGGCTGACGAGCCTGCCAGGGGGCGCGGCGGCTGACGTCGCCCTCGCCAAGGGCAAGCCGCCCGGAGGCGGGCCGCCGTACGAGCTGCAGTTTGCCGTCCAACACACCTCCGGACTCCAGCCACACTACAGCCAGTTCGTATCCGTGATCGAGGACTATGCCGGGGCGCGGCTTGTCAAGCAGATCGAGCGGCTGTCGGTGGAGTGTGACAAGCCGGGGCTGCTCCCGCCCGTCGCACTGCGAGTGCAGACGGCCGATCGCACCGACACCGTGATCGTGAACCGCGAGGCGCAGCCGTGCCGCGTCGGCGATCTGCAGACCGACGGCAGTTTGGGGGTATGGTCCGAGCAGGAGGGGACGCTGGCGGGGGCGTACCTGGTCGGAGGCACGACTCTCGCGTGCGGCGCATGCGGGATCAAGGCCGACGCCGGCGTCTGGCGCGGACACATCGTGCGGGCGGACTACCGGCAGCGCAAGGTGCTCGTCGAGCCGCCGGCGCCGCACCCCGCCGGGCTCGTGGGGCTCCATGTCCGCTTCACCAACGAGCACAGTGACTGCAGCCATCTCGTCGTGGCCGCGACAAATGTCGGCCCGGCGACGGAGCTGCAGCTAGCCCTCGACCCGCGTATCGGCGAAGGGCCGGTCGAGCGCACGATCGCCAGCGCGGTGGTCAGCGGGGTGCAGCTTCACCTCGCGGGAATGCGCTACTACCACGGCAAGACGTTGGCCAACGAGGCAGGCTCCGTCGCCTATCGGCTGGCCGGAGTGCAGGGCCAGCAACTCATCTACCTCGACCAGGGCAAGCACGGGGCGGTTGCGGCCACGAAGCTCGCCGAAGAGTTCGGCGACTCGGACGGCGATGGCATCAAGCGCTACCTGATCTATGACTATGGCGTGGGCGACGAGGCCCTGGTGAGCTACGCGGTCTCGATCCGGCGCCTGGCGACGAGGTGGCAGGTTGTCTCGCCAGTGGCGCTGACGCTCCGGCTCCCCACCAAAACGGTGCCCGTTGCTGCGGGGACGCAGACGGTGGCGCCGTGATGGACCGTCCGGCTGGTGGGTGCGCGCGGTTGCCACGGAGGGGCGGGCCGGTCGGCCAAGCCGCGACACGCACCGCCCGGTTCACGGCCACGGGAAGAAGGGGGCCGGGAGGCGCCAGACGCTCGCAATCGTGGCCCAGATGACGGCCTGGGAGAACTCCCCCAGGATCAGGCCGAGGAACAGCGGCTTGAGCCGCATGTAGATCTTCATCCCCCCGTAGCGCACTAATGTCCCCTTCACCATCCAGGCGATGAGAATCGGGAACCAGAACACGATCATGCTCCACGACCCGGACAGGGCGAAGCCCAACGGGGCCAGCGGCCACCACGCATAGCGGGCCCGCATCACACTCAGGAACACCGCCACCAGCACCCCGGAGCCGAAGAACGCCGGGAGGCGGGCGTCGTAGTCGCCGGGCGTCTCCATCGCCGGCTGGAAGTGCTGGAACCCCCACAGGGCGTTGGAGCGATAGCCATAGCCGTAGAGTGTGATCGCGCCCCGCTGATACGGGATGACGAGGTGGAGGACACCGCCGACGACGAGGGCGACGACCAGCGCCGCGGCGATCGCGCCGAACAGGTGACGCCGGTCGAGCTTCACCAGGTCCGACAGCTTGAGGCCGTCAAGGAACGTGCTGAGCAGGTTCCCCCGTAGGTCACGGGTGAAGGCGGCATCGGCAAACGAGAGCGCGGTGAGGGTGGAACGGCCCAGCCCACTGGGGCGCATGAACAGGCGCACGATGTCGACCGGCCGGAAGCTGGTCTCGGTCATCAACATCCCGGCCTCATTCACGCTCCGGGCCATCACGACCACCACGACGAACACGTAGACGATGACCTCGATCAGGGCCATCCACAGGCTCATCCCCAGGCGGGTGAACCAGTATACGGAGACCGCGGTGGCCACGCCGAGGCCGATGACTGCCACGCGGTAGGGCAGGAACTCGCGCCCCTCGCGATCGTCGGGGACCCGCCCGAGTGTGGCCGCGACCACGTGCCGGAGGTGTGGGAGCGCCGCCTTGATGAACGTCCCGACCAGCACCAGGTAGGCCCCCATCACCTGGTAGCCGTTCCACAGGCTGGTGGGGTACAGCGGCATGGCCTCGGGGGAGGCCCCGAACGCTGAGAACACGATGTTCT
Organism: uncultured Armatimonadia bacterium; assembly: GCA_964542355.1. Classification (GTDB taxonomy): domain Bacteria; phylum Armatimonadota; class Zipacnadia; order Zipacnadales; family JABUFB01; genus CAZIWQ01. Next base: position 4,965 of record CAZIWQ010000004.1, on the reverse strand, counting down.
CGCCCCGCAGGAGTACGAAGAACACCCACAGCGACAACAGCACCTCCGCGGGCAAGAAGTAGCTGAAGCCCACCGCGGCCATCGAGCAGTAGGCGGTGGTGAAGCCCAGGTCGCGCCACGGCCGGCCCATCCCGTTGAAGGCATCGTTGAGCGGGTACTGCACGGGGATCACCGGGATCGCCGGGTAGATGCCGTGCAGACCGTTGACGGTGAACACGATGGTTGGCAGCGCAAAGCCGATCCACATCAGCCGGTTGGTGAAGAACGAGCTGCCCTCGGTCTCGCCGCGCGCCAGCTCCAGCGGGAGGTTGACCAGGGGGAAGCTCAGCTTCTCGTGATCGATCCACTGGCGCCGCAGGATCGAGGCGAGGAAGGCATAGGACAAGAGCAGCGCGATGATGACGACCAGCCAGGCGGCGATGGGGGTCACCCACGGGCGCCACGGGAGCGGAGCGCCGGGGCGCAGGCCCTCGTAGAACGCGCGCACCACGTAGTCCTGCGCCTGGCCCTTCACGTCCCATGGCACCGCCCACTGGGGGGTGTTGGCGAAGAAGGTGGTCTCCCAGTGGTTGGCCGGGGTGGCGTAGTAGTTGACGGCGGCGAGGGTGGAGAACCAGCGTTCCATGAGGCCGCGGGAGGTGGTGAGGGCGGCGACCAGGATCATCACGTAGATCACGACGATCTCGTGCGAGCGCAGCGCGTGGCGGCGCAGGAGGCGGCGCACCAGCGCGTTGCCCGCGACGACGACGAGGAGCAGGCCGATGGCGGCCGGCGCGAACTGGCAGATGGCGATCTGGATGGTGGTGACGACGAGCTCGGCCCAGGCGACGATGAAGCAGGCCGCCGCCGCACCGAGGATGCCGATCACGATTGCGCGGGGGGTTGCCGGGTTGCGTGCGATCATGGCTGCGAACGACCGCGGCTGCGCGCCGCCTGGATCATCGTGTCGACCGCGGCGGGCGCGAGATTGCTGGGCAGGGGGCTGCCGGTGCTCAGGATGAAGGGATTCCCCGCGCCCGACTGCTCGAGCTGCAGCCTCACCGCGCGGGTGATCTCCGAGGGGATGTTGCGCAGCAGCAGGCGTTCCGAATCCAGGTTCCCCAGCAGGCAGCGCGTGGGGCCAAAGGCCGCGCGCACCGCGGCGACGGTGAGGTCGGCACCCTTGCGCGGCTGCTCGAAGGCAAACCCCTCGACCGGCAGGGCGGCCTCGTGGTGCACGATCGGCAGGATGTCGCCCTCGTTCCACAGGATGACCTGCAGGCCCGCGGCGTGCGCCGCCCGGGTGATCGACGCCTGGTACGGCAAGGCGAAGCGCTCGAACATCGGCGGTGAGATGATGTCACACGACGCCCAGCCGTCGGCGATGAACACGACCTCGGCGCCGGCCCCGGCGAGCTCCGCCATCCGCAGCGCATCCCCGGTGGCGAAGCGGTCACAGGCGTAGAGGAACAACTCGGGCTCGGACAGCATCAGCTCCATGGCGCGCTCGAAGCCAAAGGCGTAGCAGGCGCACACATAGCCGGGCGAGTGGTGGGGCAGCACGAGGGCCTCGTCGCCGAGCGCCTCAATGAGCCGCTGCAGCCCGGTGAGGTAGGGGGCGCCGCAGCCCGCAAACGCCGGGATCAGGCGGTCGACATCGGCCGGGGAGGTCAGCGGACCGACCGGGTCACACACCTTGGCACCAGTATCGGGGCTGCAGACGGCCAGGCTCTCTTTGAGCACGACCGCCTCGGCACCGGTGTTGGGGCTGCGCACCAGCCAGCGGTCGGCAGTCTCGGAGACCAGCACCGGGTCCTCGGGGCCGCTCCCGCCCCCCTCGTAGAAGATCAGGTCGGGCCGATGGCGCTCCACGAGCGCGAGATGGGCCCGGTGCCACGCCTCGGTGCTGCCGAGGGCGAGCTGCCAGGGGGCACACCCCGCGACCTGCCACACGTAGTCGAAGCCCCACGTGAACAGCGCCACCGGCACGGTGTCGGTGGGCTGCCCGGCGAGGGCCTGGAGGGCGAGTGGCCGGCCACGGTCGGACAACGAGCTCATGGGCACGTCCCCTGGTAGTACAACCGTAAGTGTTGCCAGCGACCGTGGCATGCGGCCGGAGGGGCCGGATCCCGCAGAGCGGGACAGTCGCCGCGTAGGTCGAGCGTCCCGCTCGACACGCCTCCCCGCCGACCGGGACGGTCGGCCTACGCGACGGCGGCTGGTCCCTCGCCGCAGTCCCTCGTAGTCCGGCCCCTCCGAACGATGCGCGGGCGAAGCACGGTTGTACTGCTACGTGTTGTCGACGAGCCACTGCAGCGTCGCTTCACCCACTGCCTGGCTGGGGGCGCTGCAATCATAGAACAGCATGTTGGGCTTGAGCTCCCGGTGGAACACCTTGATGGACTCGCAATCACACGGGATCCACAGGCTAACGCCCCGCGCCTGGATCTCCTTGAGCAGGTCCATCCACTCGATGAACGCCTTGTTGCGCGCGCCCGTCGTCCACTGGATGCAGTCCAGGCCGGGGATGGCGCAGATGTCGGCGAGATGGACCAGGCACTCCGGGCCGTCGTAGTGGTAGACGCAGTGTCCCAGGTAGGCGGCCTCCTCCTCCAGGGCGGGAACGACCCAGCGGCGGAAATGCTCCGGGCCGATGAGCGCGGCGAAGTCGCACTGGATCGTGTTGGTCCGCACCGGGTGGTACGCCGGGACCCAGCCGCACGTCCCGTGCGCGCCCATGTTCGCCGCTTGATACAGGGCGTCATAGATCGGCTGGTAGAGCGCGCGCACGTCGGCCATCGCCCGGTCGATCGTCTCCGGGATGTCCATCATGTCCAGACACAGCTTCGCGGGGGTGCGCATCGCCGACAGCGTGTCCATGTTGCTGTGCAGGTCCAGGTGCGCCACCAGCATCTTGTCGCGCATGGCCTCGCCGAGTGCGCGGCAGAAGTCGAGCATGCGCCGCCACCAGTAGTTGTCCGGGTTGAGGGCGAGGGGCAGTGCGTCGTCCCAGTCCTCGATGCACGCCACCACCCAGTTGGTGCCGAACCCGCGTTCATCGAACTCGAGGTCGGCGCCCAGCCATGCCGACATCATGTCCGGGCCGAAGCTGGGGGTATAGGAGGGCATGAGATCGCCGCCGTACCACACTGTCGCCGCGCCGGCGAGGATGCGGTCGATGACGGGGCCGAAGTCCTCCCGCGCCCCGGAGAGGTACGGCGGCCCCGCGACGGGTGTTACGCCGTCGCGGGGGGCACGCATGTTGCAGCACGGGCGGTCGATGAGCTCCTGGTTCCAGAAGGCCAGCCAGCGTTCCTGAGCCGGCTGGAAGTCGGGCTTGAACTCCAGGGCGGTTGCCTGTGACATCGGTCCACGGCCTCCCTGAGAAATGGGGCTATGCCTGCACGAGCCGGCGGGGTCCCTCTCCCCCGCCAGAGCCGTAGTCGTTGGCCGTACGGCGACATTGGCCGGCGCTGTACCGGCCTCACCCCCCGACCCCGCGCACGCTCCAGGCGCTCCGCGCCTGCGTCCGCCAAGCCTCTGCTCCGAGGATCGGGGCACGCCCTCACCCCGGCCCTCTCCCGGAGGGAGAGGGTTGGGGTGAGGGCGAGTCGTTGCCCTCACCGTGATCCGCGTCGCTCCTGGGTGCCGGAGAACCCGACATGACGACTCCGTCCCGGAGAGGGGGTGTCTGTCGGTGGGGGGGGGCCGGTGGCCCGCCCGATCCGATGACGCCCGCTGCGCCGGCCGCGCCCGCGTCGCGCACGATTCCGGCGCTACGCCAGTAGGTCCACGCGCTTGCCGCCGTTGTGAGCCGACTCCATGGCCGCCTCGATGAACGCGGTGATCTCGAGGGTCTCCTGCAGGTCCACTGGTGGCTTGCGGGTCTGGAACATCGCCACCATCTGCTTGAGCAGCTCGCGGTAGATGTAGCCGGAGTTGATGGAGGTCGTCACGACCTGCTTCTCACACCAGGCGGTGAAGCCGTAGGCGTGAGCGCCGGCGCGGGTGCCGCGCATGGAGCCGATGCGGCCGTCATCCCACAGGCCGACAGTGACCTCGGTGCCTTCGTGAAATACCGTCCAGACGGCCTGGCAGCCGCGCCCCATCAGGGTGAAGAGGGGCTCGACGCCGTGGATGCCGTAGTTGAACAGGCCGGGGTTGCGCTCCTCGAGGCTCGCGGGGCTCCAGCAGTTGGCGCCAATGACCTTGCCGTACTTGCCCTCGGTGTCCTGGAGCACTTCCTGGACCTCGAGACCGAAGCGCAGCGAGGAGGTGGAGAACACGGGCACGTTGTTCTCACGGGCGAGGCGCAGGATCTCCTTGGCATCGGCGCTGGAACAGGCGAACGGCTTGTCGATGTACAGCGGCATGGCGGCCTCGAGGAAGGGGCGGGCGCGCTCGAGGTGGACGCTGCCGTCGACGGCCTCGATGAGCACGCCGTCGAGGTTCATGTCGAGCAGGGCCTCGGGTCGCTCAACGATCGCGACGCCGAATTCCTTGAGCTTGGCGACGTACGCGTCGATCTTCTCCTGAGCGAGGATCGCCGAGGGGAGCGGGACGGCGGCGACGATCTCGGCGCCGTCGACCCACTGTTCCTGGTCGATCTCCTTGTGGTTCAGGCGCATGCTGAACTGAACTACATGCGAGGTATCACAGTCAACAATTCCGAGTCGAAGCATCTCGGTCAGCCTCCTCCGATTGTGCACGGCGGAACGTCGTGGGGGGCATTTCGCCGTTGCGGTCCGGGGACCTCTGTGCGGCACAGGGAATGGCTTTGGCGCGTGGGGAGGCGTCGGCCCGGTCGTCCGGCGGGGCCGGACGACGAGAGTCAGCGGCCAGGAACGAGCCGCGGTCGCGTCGGTCGACCGTCCCGGTCGGCGGGGAGACGTGTCGAGCGGGACGACGCCGCTGTGTTATGCGCCGTTTGGCGAGACTGTCATCCTGAGCCAGGACCGCGTAGCGGTCCGCCGGCGAAGGATCAGC
>CAZIWQ010000003.1:11734-26217 GCA_964542355.1 uncultured Armatimonadia bacterium | reverse complement strand
GTCGGGGAGGATCGCCACGCAACGAACGGGTACAACCTCATGGTGACCTTGGCGACGCCTGAGGACCGCAAAGCACTCCGCGGCTTCTTCGGCCCGGTGAAGCGGTCCGCTGACGAGAAGCCTGCTGACGAGAAGCCTGCTGACGAGAAGCCTGCTGACGAGGTCCGGCGCCTGACCTCGCGGATCATCCGCTGACACGACCTCGTGGGCAACCTGACTACCGGCGAGGCTTCCGCGCCGGTAGTCACACCAGTGCTGGGCCTGGAGGAGGGAAGGGAGGGCCTGTACAGCCTCAGCGTGCACCTCCTGTGCCTCGTCAACCTCGTCGACGCTGCCGCAGGCCCGCCGCGAGCCGAGGAGTCGCTCGCCCCACCAGGCCTCGTCACCCAGTATCTGGGCAAGCTCAGACTGATCCTCGACGCGATCTCCGCAAGCAAGGGAGCGACGCAGGCAGAGGTACGGCAGGCGCTGCTGGCGACCGCGCAGACTGCGACGCAAGCCGTGCAAAGGGTTGCGAGTCTGGCAGCAGAGTCGGGCTTCTCTTGCAGGGCGCCCGACATCGCCGACGCCCTGACGATGGTCCCCGTCGGCGATGCAATCACGTTCTGTCGGGGCCTCGCCACCATCGCCAAACTCGACTACGCGCGGAGGTTCCTGCAGGCCCTCGCAAAACACTGCTGTGGGAAGGGCTCGCCATACAAGGAAGCCGGCTGGCAAGCGACGGCCCTTGTCAACATGCTCTACCGAATGGTGCGTCGCTACCGAGGGTTCATTGAGACAGCGAACGCTGAGGGGGGCCTGATCGGCATCGAGTGGGAGAAGCTCGAGCCCCCTCGAGACGGCAAGCCGGACGGGGACAGGAGGGGGACCCAGGAGATGACCCAGGACATCATCAGACTCTTCACTACCGATCTGCTTCGGGCCCTCGTGGCGATTGAGGACAAGACCAGCGCCTATCCCTTCGCATAGGCGCAGTTGGGTTGCGCGGGGCAACTGCCTCCGTGTCACTCCCTACCGGTGAGCAGTTCGCGCCACCAAGCGTGCGCAGCGGAGCCCGACCCCGTTGCGCACAGCACGTTCTGGGGGGCGCCAACCCGGCGGGATGTCGTGTTGCCAGCGCGTCCGTGCCAGCTCGCGGGCAGCCAAGAGCTGCCTCGCAACGTCAGCGCTGAGATGGAGGGAACCGTATGGCTCATCTCGTGTCCGAGGACCGCCGGCTGCGGGCCGGTGCGGCGCAGGTCGATATCACTCCCTGGGCGGGGGTGCACCTGGCCGGCAGCGTCGGCCAGTACCGCCCCGCCAAGCTCCTGGGCGAACCGACGTACGCGAGAGCCCTGGTGCTCGAGAGCGGCGGGCAGCGCGTCTGCCTGGTCATGCTGGATGTTTGCATCGTCACCGCCGACTACTCACGGCCGATCCGCGAGGCGGCGGCCGCCCGGCTTGGCTGCCCCGTGGAGGCAGTGCTCGTCTGCGCCACCCAGACCCACTCGGCGCCTTCGCTCGGGCACCTGATGCTGGACCCCGACTTCCCCGAGCTGCCCGCCGAGTTCGAGTGGCTGCGCGGCGGCGAGCGCGCCTACTACGACTTCGCCCTGCCACGCGTGCTGGAGGCCGTGCGGCTGGCCGCGGAGCGGCTGGAGCCCGTGGCGCTCGGCGCCGCCAGTGGCATCGAGGGTCGCTATGCCTTCAACCGTCGCGGGGTCGACCGCAACGGGCAGGTGCGCATGCCCGGCCGCACGTGGGCCGCGCCCCTCGGACCCACCTGGCTGCGCTACCTCGAAGGACCGATGGACCCGGAGGTCGGCGTGGTCTGCCTGCGGCGGCCCTCCCTGCACATGGCCGCCATCCTGCTCCACCACACCTGCCACCCCGTCCACGTGTTCCCGCGTCCGATCATCTCGCCGGACTGGCCCGGGGCGGTGTGCGATAGCCTACAGCAGACGCACGGGAGCGACTGTACGCCACTCGTCCTCAACGGTGCCTGCGGCAACATCAACCCCTGGCCGCCGTACGACCCCGACTATCCGGACGACCACCGGGCCATGGGCCAGGCGCTCAGCGCCGTGGCCGGTCGCGTCATCGAGACGCTCGCATTCACCGACGAAGTCCCGGTCGGCTATGCCGCCAGGCACGTGCCGATCCCGTTCCGCCGCCTCACCGAGGACGAGCTCGCGTGGGCGCAGGGAGTGCTCGACCGCAGCCCGGTGCCGGCATGGGACCCCGAGCGCCCCGACTACGTGGACCCCGATTGGCCTGTCGCCGCCAGCATCTACAGTGTCCACCTGCAACAGCAGCGCGAGGCGGCCCTGGACTATGAGATCCAGGTGCTGCGCCTCGGGCCGGTCGCCATCGTCGGTCTCCCCGGCGAGCCGTTCGTCGAGGGGCAGCTCGCGATCAAGATCGGCTCGCCCACCTACCCGACCTACGTGGCGCACGTTGCCACCCAGTACGTCGGCTACATCCCGACGCGCGATGCCCTCCGGCGCGGGGGGCATGAGGTGAACACGCGGTACTGGGCCAAGCTGGTCCCGGAGGCGCTGGAGCTGATCCAGGCCGGGGCGCTGGCGGCGCTGGGGGAGGCGTTCCCGGCGAACGGCGGGGAGACGGCGAGAGCGTAGGAGCGTAGGAGCGTAGGAGCGTAGGAGCGTAGGAAGCGGCGAACGGCGGCATGTGGCACGGGGCATGCGGCACTGGGCGGACGACGAACGGCGACGGTCTGTCATGCTGAGCCAGGGACGCGGAGCGTCCCGGCGGAGCATCTGCCACCAGGTGCGCGCCCGACGGCGCAAGAGCAGGTCCTTCGCCCGCTTCGCGGGCTCAGGATGACAGGGGACCGGGGGGCGGTGGGTGGGAGAGCGACCTATTGCCCTGCCCACCATACGACACATCGAGGAGGTACTCTCCATGCGACATGTCCTACCCCTGATGCTTGGCTTGTTCGTCGTGGTGGCTGTATGCCACGCTGCGGAGCCGCCCCTGCGCCACTCACGGCAATGGGTTACGGACCGCCTGCAGCAGATGTACGCCACCGATGAGGCCTACCTGTACAACGACGTGCTCGGGGGGCGTGCCATTCACCAGAACAGCATGACCAACCCGCCGACCGAGGCCTGGGAGGGCAACTTCCATACCCAGCAGCAGTCGTACTACGCGCTGGTGAAGCTGGACCTCTACGCGCTGGGCGGGTGCAAGGAGCCCCACTACCTCGACGAGGCGCGTGACCTCCTGCAGTGGATCATCAGCAACGGCTACGACGCCGCCGACCCCCACTTCTACCTCAAGTACAGCACCAAGACCGGGACGTGGGAGAAGGGCTTCTACACCGAGTTCAACATGATCAACGTCGCGGGGCTGCTGTGCTACACCAAGTACCGTCCGCAGCCCGAGTGGCAGGCCATCGCCGAGAAGGTCCTGGCTCGCATCATCGAGAGAGACAGCTCGTTCATGCCCGGGAAGTCCAAGGCGCTGTACGGCGTCGGGTACCTCGCCATCAAGCTCCTGGACTGCTACGACACTACCGGGGAGGAGCGGTTCCTGAAGCTTGCGCGGCAGGTGGTCGACCTCACCGACCCGGTGCTGTGGGATCAGGAGTATGGTGGCTGGTTCATCGACGGGGCGCCGGGGGCGGGGCTGCCGAAGTACACAACCAAGTTCACCCACACGAACGCCAACATGATCCAGGCCTGCCTGCGGCTGTACTTGGCCGGGCAGGGCGATGGCTACCGTACGCGAGCGCTCGCGGCCCTGCAGTTCCTCGCCGATCACAGCCGCTCGCCCGATGGTGGCTGGTACCGGCACAACACCCGCGATGGCAGCGATGCCACGAAGCCGCCGGGGATCGGGGATGGCGGCAACACGGAGCCGGGCACGCCGTGCGTGTATGACCGCATGGCGCAGGTGATCGTGGCCTGCTGCCTGGCGTGGCGTGCCACCGGTGAGCCGAAGTACCTGCAGTGGGTGGACGAGACGCTGGACAAGATGGAGCAGACGCACCTGACGAAGTACCCGATCGGGGTCAACTACGGCTACACCCGCGCGGGGGACTATCAGAACACCTGGTGCCACCTGTGGGGGCTGAAGGCCTTCATCGCGATGGCACACCTGTGGGATGCGTCGCCGGGCCCCACCTCCGCCGGCAGCGGTGCGCGGGGGGGAGCGGCCGGTGAGCAGTGAGGCGTGTCGGAGGGGATGCTCGTGGCGGAGACGACCTGGGTCGCGGGCGGCAGCCACACAACGGAGACTGCCGCGCCCGAGTTGGCGCGCTGGAGCCGCTGGCTGATCCGCCTGCGCTGGCTGGCTGCCGTGGGCATCGGCGGCTGTGCCATGGTCGCCGCGGGGCCGCTCGGCTATCCGGTGCCGACCCGCCCGCTGGTTGCCCTGGGGCTGGTGGTGGCCCTCTACAACGCCGTGCTGTGGCTCGTGCACGCGTGGCTGATACGCATGCCGACGGCGCCCCCGCAGGCCTCAGCGGTGCTGGCCAACACGCAGATCGCGCTCGACCTGGTCGCCCTGGCAGTCCTCGTGCACCTCGCCGGGGGTATCGAGAACCCGTTTGCCATCTACTTTGTCTTCCACATGATCATTGCCAGCATCCTGCTGTCGCCGCGAGCGGCGTACGCGCAGGCGGCGCTGGCCTGGGCGCTCTATGCCGGGGTGGTGGCCGGCGAACAGCTTGGGTTGCTGCGGCACCTCGACGTGTTCGCCTCCCGCGGACCGGCGTACTCCGATCTCGACGTGGCGGGCCACATTGCTGTGATGGGGTCTGCGCTGCTGGTCGCCGTGTTCCTGACGACCACGATTGCCGCGCGGCTGCGACAACGCGAGCATGAACTGGCCCGGGCGCTCGACGAGGTGCAGCGGCAGGCCGGGCAGTGCGAGCTCGCGCGCGCCAATCTGGAGCAGACGCAGGAGATGCGCCTGCGCTACATGCGACGCGTATCGCATGAGCTGCGGGGACCGCTGGCCAGCATCGCGATGGTGCTGCGCGTCGTGCGCGACCGCCTCGAAGATGAGGCGCCGGCGAAGCTGCGTGAGATGATCGGTCGTGCGGAGGCCCGCACGGAGACGCTGCTCGACCTGGTAGACGACCTCCTCACGCTGAGCCAGATGCGTGAAGCCCCGCTGCAGGAGCCATTCCGCGAGGTAGTCGTGGCGGCACTCGTAGACGATGTCCTCGCGTCACTGGCCGACATTGCGGCGCACAACGACGTCACGCTGACGGCCCGGGTCGACCCCGGGCTGCCCGTGCTCCACGGGCAGCCCGAGAGCCTGCGCACCATGCTGCTGAACCTGGTGGGCAATGGGGTCAAGTACACCCCATCCGGCGGCCGGGTGGCGGTCTCTGCGGCGTATGCACCCGACGCGGAGGAGATCGTGCTCACGGTCAGCGACACGGGGGCGGGCATCGCGGCGGCCGATCTTCCCCGGCTGTTCGAGGAGTTCTTCCGCGCCGACACGGCGCGGCAGTCGCCGGTCCACGGCACGGGACTGGGGCTGTCCATCGTGAAGCTGACGATCGATGCTCACCACGGCACCATCACGGTCGACAGCCAGGAGGGGCAAGGGAGCACCTTCACCGTGAGGCTGCCGATGCGCGGACCCAGCGCGCCGGAGGGGCCGTGACGCCCACCGGCGCCGCCAACCATGTGGGTGGCAGGCCGTGCTACCGGGCGCGGGCAGGAAGGCCGCCCTCCGCCGGCGAACCAACGCCCGACGTGACAGGCATCATCAAGCGAGGCGAATGCAATGGAAAGACCGATCCGCACACTGTGCACCCTATCCCTGCTGGCAGGGCTAGCCCTCACGACCACAGCCGGCTGGGCCGTAACCCAGGACCAACTCGGCCGCACCGAGAAGTACCGCGTCCTGGTCGACAAGGTCCTGATGGCCAGCAACAAGTGGGTCATGACGGAAGAGCACGTGAAGGAGATCGCCGCGGCGGGCTTCAACGTCGTCTCGCCACGGCTGGGGAACGAGGACCCCGCCGAGGTGCGCAAGATCGCGCAGCTCGCGGCCAAGTACGGCATGTGCCACATGCCCTGGATGCGTGGCAGCAACAAGGCCAAGGGTAGCGTCCGGATGATCTGGGCGGACGGATCGGAACAGGACCTGTGCAGCCCCAACTCCGACGAGCTGTGGGACTGGATGACCGCACAGATCGTGACCTACGCCAAGCTCAGCACCGAGTGCCCGGCCCTGATGGGCGTATTCCTCGACTACGAGAACTACTCCGACAACAGCGGGGGCAACTGCTACGACCTGTCGTACGACGAGCAGATCATGGGTGCCTTCGCCCGGGCGCAGGGTCTGAAGCTGCCGGCGCTGGCACCCAAGGAGCGAGCGCCGTGGCTCAAGCAGCAGGGGCTGAGCCAGGCATTCTCCGCCTTCCAGATCGCCCACTGGCGCGCCCGCTGCCGGGCCCTGCGGCAGGCCGTCGATGCCATCAACCCCAAGTTCCAGTTCTGCGTCTACCCCGCCCCGGGGACGCTGATCATGGTCGAGGCCATCTACCGCGAGTGGGGGACCGCGGCGGCGCCGCTGATCCTGGCCGATCCCTCGATCTACGGCCGGCCGGGCGGCCTCGTCCCGCACGCCCAGGCGATCGAGCTCAATCGCGAGATCCTGCTGAAGAACCAGGCGTTCGCCCGCGCCCGCAGCCCCCACATGCTCTATATGGGTGGCCTCGATCCGGTGGTGAAGGGGGCCGACCCGGAGTTCTCCGGGCGCAATGCGGCGATGAGCGCCACGGTGACCGACGGCTACTGGATCTTCTACGAGGGACCCGTCTATGAGACGACCCACCCCGAGTACTTCCGCTGGTTCTCCCGCGCCAACCGGGCCATCGCGCGTGGCGACACCCGGTTCGCCGATCGTCCGCGCAAGACGCCTGACCTGGGCGATCCCAAGACCGTCGTCCGCAAGACCGACAAGCCGCAGCTCGCGGTCTACGACTCCCGCGTCGGAATGCTGAACATGATCGCCGCCGACGGGGTCTTCGAGGTTCACGAGCTGATGGGCCTGCAGCTTGAGTACCTCAAGCAGTTCAGTGTGATCGTGCTGCAGAACTACAATGTGCCGCTGACCGGCGACGCCCCGTTCGTGAAGACGCTGCGGGCCTACGCGGAGCAGGGCGGCGGGGTAGCGTTGGTGCACGACACCGCGTGGTTCATGGCCAGCCCGTTCCCGGAGGTCGCCACCCGGGGCATCCCGCGCCACAGCGTCGAGGCGGAGCGCCACGTGGTCGAGACGCCACTGAAGGTCGCCGCGGCCCATCCGGCACTCACCGGGCTGGCCGTGGGCACCGAGTTCCCCACCGAGTTCCGCGACCACATGATCTTCAAGCCGGGTCCGCAGGGCGTTGTGCCGATCACCAACACCTTCGGTGACCCCGTGTATGTGCTCGGGCAGGTCGGCAAGGGGCGCGTGGCGTTCATCGGGCCGTACGAGTGCTACAAGCAGGACTTGAGCGGGGCGGAGCGCCAGGCGTTCCTGGGCGTGACGCGCTGGCTCGGCGGGAAGTGACCGCCGGATGGGTGCCGAGCTGACCACACGCCTGGCCGCGATCACCATTGCCCCGGCGGGCGAGGTGCGCGTCCCCATCTACGAGCTCCGGGCCGGTACTCCCGGCCCGGGGCTCATGGTGATGGGGGTGAGGCATGGGATCGAGCTGTCCGGTGCCGAGGCCGCACGGCGGCTCTTGCAGCGGATGCGTTCGCGGCTCCGTCGCGGGCGCCTGGTTGTCGTCCCCGTCGCCAACCCCCTGGCCCTCCACCAGCGCAGCTACACGTACTCACGCCCTGCGGACAGCCCGTTCGCCGGCACCCCGGACACTAATCTGCATTGCTGCTGGCCGGGGCGACCGGACGGCGATGAATCCGAGCGCCTCGTGTACGCGATCCGGACCGCGGCGCAGGCCGATGAGCTCGATTGCATGGTCGACATCCACTGCGGCGAGCCGGCCTTCGCCTCGTGGGTCATCGAGCGCGAGAACGCCGCTCCGGCCCGCGAGCTGGCCGACGTGTGCGCTTTCCGCTTCATCCGCCAGTCGCCACCGGTAGGGACGACGCCCGCGGGGTACTTCCAGGACACCGGGCGGCGGGGGATCACGCTCGAGCTGTCGGGGACCTGCGAGATCGTCGCGGGCGAGGTGCGACGCGGGGTCCGGGCGTGCATGAACATCGCCCGCTTCCTGGGGATGGTCGACGGGCCGCTGGAGCGCGATGACCCCTCGATCCGCATCGCCGCGACGGGACTGGTGGCAGTGACCAGTCCCACGGCGGGCCTGTATCGCCCGACGCGACTCGCGCCGGGCGACCGCGTGCGTGCCGGGCAGGCGGTCGCTCACGTGCTTGCGGAGGCCGACTGGCAGCCGGTCGCCCTCCGCGCGCCGGTGAGTGGATATCTGCACACCCTCGGCCCCAACCGTCCCGGGGCGCACGGCAACCTCGCGGCCCGCCACGCCTACGTCCAGTGCGATGAGGTGCTGGCCGAGATCGCGCCCTGGGACTGAGGGCGGACGCTCCCCCCGTCAGTTCCCCTACCCCTCGGGCACGAGCAAGGTCGCGAACTGTTTCGCGGGGTCGAGCGTGCGCTGGAGGATGGCCTGCAGTTGCTCTGCGGTCAGGGCCTCCAGGCCCTGCGCCAGCGACGCCCCATCTGACCCCAGCAGCAGCTCGCGCATCCCGAGTTGGATCCCGAGGTTCCCCAGCACCATCCCCGTCGCCTGTTCCGGCTTCTGGCGAAGCTGCCCGGCAATCATCCGCGCCTGGCGCTGGATGTCACGCCATGTGAGACGTGGGTCGCCGACGTACTCCAGCGCCATTGCGCGCAGTGGGGCCACCTCGGCGTCGGCCGGCGGCTGCGTCGCTAGGGCCTGCAGGCGCGCCGCGAGCAGGCCCTGCAGTGCACTCAGGTCGGAGGCCGGCTTCGCGGTTGCGTACAGAAAGAACGGGAGCGTTGCGCAGCTCCACGTGATATTCGTGGCGAAGACGGCGTCTGCCGCGCCCGTCACCTGCCGGTCGGCCATCAGTCGCTGCATCAGCATGTTGCCCAGCACACTGAGCAGGAGTCGTTCGTCCGTCTGCTCGGGGGGTGGGACGGCGACACACACGGCCTGCACCTTGCTGTCCCAGCGCACGGTGGCCTGCCGCCCCGCCTCGCCCCATGCGATGGGGGCGACCGCTGCCGCCGGCGAGCGGGGGATGATCCCCAGGTCCTTGTTCACGAGCGCTAACGCCTCGCTGCGGTCGAAGCCGCCGACCACGACAAGCACGAGGTCTTGTGGGCGATACGCGGCCCGGTGGAACGCGATGAGGTCACCGAGGGGGATCGCTTCGAGGCCGCCACGGACGAGGGCATGCTCTGCCCGGTGATGCCACGCCTGATTGAGCGCCATGAAGGCGTGCTTGATCATCCCGGCCCGGGGGTTCTGTTCGACGAGGGCGGTCTCCTCGTAGCAGCGGGGGGCCTCCTGCGCGACGATCGTGGGGTCGATCACCAGGCTGCCCAGGCGCTCTGCCTCAATCTGCAGCGCCAGCTCGAGGTCCGTTGCGGGCAGGACGTAGTCATAGCGGGTATGGTCGGCGAGCGTCTCGGCGTTGGCCATGCCCCGCTCACCGAGGCGGCGCATGGCCTCGCCCGGAGCGAAGCTCTTCGTCGCGCCGTGGCAGGCGATGTGCTCGAGCAGGTGCGCGGCCTGCGTCATGCCCTTCGGCTCGTGGAGGAAGCCCACGCGGTAGACGGCTTCCACTGCCACGTGGTTGGCCTCGGGAAGCGGCAAGAGCAGCACCGTAATGCCGTTGTCCAGTACAGTGCGGCTGGGTGGGCCTGCCTGCTCTTCCGCCGCGCCGCCCCTTCCGGGCGCGAACAGGACGGCAAGCCACTGAGCGAACCTCCCCAGACTGGCAGCATGCCTCGCGGTCCTCGTCATTACCACGACCCCCTTGCTCTGAGGTCAACACTCCCGCTGTGCCGGTTCGAGTCTACGCTGGCCGACCGGCCGCAGTCAACTCCCGCCCCCCAAGCCCGCAGGGGGCATGCGCCCACGGAGGGAATACTCACCAGCAGGCCTCTGCCTGCGGGGCAACCGGCGGCGGGGTCACCCGTCGCCCACATCCAGCCCGGGGGCCCAACCGATGCGACGTCTTCGCCGGCACATCCCGCTGCTCATCTGCCTCGCGCTCCTGATGGGGAGCGCCACCGCGCATGCCAAGCGCCAGCGCGTCCTGCACACCGAGGCCGAGATGGCTCAGATGCGCCAGAACGTCCAGGCGCACGCGTGGGCCAGGGCCGAGGTGGCGGCGGCGGTCGCCCGGGCGGAACGCTGGGTCAAGCTCACTGATGAGGAGCTGTGGCAGTTCTTCCCCACCGCCGCCGTGTCCCGGGCGGTGCACGTCAACCCGGTGCAGGGCTGCCCGGTCCACGGCGTGAAGATCTTCGAAGGACGAGGCTTCTACCCCTGGCGGCGGTCGCCGGACAAGCCCTTCAAGGTGCAGTGCCCGGTCGGCGAGGAGTGGTACCCCAGCAATGACTATGCCGCCCAGTACGCGGCCAGTGGCGGGAAGGGGATCAAGGGCCAACTGGATACCCGCCAGCAGTTCAATGACGATGGCTGCGGTTACGTCGACAAGGAGGGCCACCGCTACTGTTTCGTCGCCTACGACAACCAATGGGCCTGGCACGAACGGCGCGATGCCGCACGCGACCTCGGCCGCGCGTACCTGCTGACCGGCGAGCCGCAGTATGCCCACAAGGCGACCGTGGCGCTCGCGCGCCTGGCAGCCATCTACCCGGAGATGGACTACGCCACCCAGTCCGATGGCGGCACCGCCGGGCGGATCCTGTATGGCCAGTGGGAGACCGGCAACGTCAATGTGATGGCCCCGCCGTACGATGACATCTACCCCTACCTGGCGGCCGGGGGCGACCCCACGCTGACTGCCTTCTTGCGCGACAAGGGCATCACCGATGTGCGCATCCATATCGAGAAGAACCTGCTGCAGGAGTTCGCGAAGAGCCTGCAGACCAACACGCAGATGGTCCCGGGCGTGCAGGGCTCCAACGACCTGGCAATGGCGCTCGTGGCGGTGATCTGGGATGATGATGACCCGGCGCGGGGCATGACCACGCAGCAGATGCTCGACTGGGCCTGGCGCGGTGTCGGCTGGAACGTCGAAGCACTCGTGCACAACGATACCTACCGCGATGGCTTCGAGTGCGAGGAGGGGCTGGGCTACAACTTCGCCATGCGCGATCAGTTGGTCGAAACGGCGCGGCTGTTCCAACGGGCCGGCCGTGACCTGTGGCGTGAGCCGAAGCTGCGCAAGCTGCTCGACGCCCCGCTCGAGGTCGTGATGCTGGATCGCTTCACCCCCTCGATGGGTGACAGCGGCGGCCTGCCGTTCAGCGGCAAGCTCGGTTGGTCGGGCAACCTGTATGCGCAGGCCTACCGGGTCTACCGCGACCCCCGCTATGCGGCCGTGGCGGCACTGGGCAATGCACGCGGCGCCGACGCCCTGTTCCAGCAGGACCCTGAGGCCGATATCCGGCGAGCGGCGAGCGAGCCGGCCGCGAGCCTGCACCAGCCGACGCGCAACTTCGGCGGCTTCGGCCTCGGAGTGCTGGAGCGTGGGGAGGGTGACAACGGGCGCGCCCTGACCCTGTGGTACGGCTCGAGCGGGGGTGGACATTCCCATCGCGACCGCCTCAACCTCGAGCTGTTCGCCCTGGGCACCAGCCTCGCCCCCGACCTGGGCTACCCGGAGCACTGGGGCTCGCCGCGCAACGTGCAGTGGGTGTCCAACACCGCCAGCCACAACACTGTGCTGGTGGATGCGCAGGGGCAGCCGAACGCCGGATGGAACGATCCCGGAAGCGGCTACCTGACCCTGTTCGCCCGCTCGCAGGCCCTCGATGTGATCGAGGCGGAGGGTGCGCCCGCCTATGGTGGCGCTACCAGCGTCTACCGCCGGCTGGTGGCCCTCGTCGACCTCTCCGCCACCGCCGGCTACGCCCTGGACGTCTTCCGCGTGCGGGGCGGCACGCAGCACGACTACCTCTTCCACAGCAACCATGGCACCTTCCGGCTGGCGGGCGCCGAGTTGACGCCGCCGGATCCGCGGGGGACGGTCGCCGGCCCCGACGTCGCCCCGGAGGCGCAGTACGAGCAGAAGATGAGCGGGCTGCAGTTCCTCTACAACCCGCAGCGTGCCATACCGGGCGGACAGTGGTGCGCCGAGTGGGCGTTGCGCGATCAGGCCCGCCTCCGCCTCACCATGCTCCCCGGCTGCGCCCAGGAAGTGTTCGTGGCTGACGGCGATCCGTCCTGGCGGCGAGGCGGGCCGCTCAAGTACGTCGTGGCACGCAATCGCGGCACCGACCTCGCCACCACCTATGCCGCCGTGCTCGAGCCGTACCGCGACCGGCCGCTGCTCCAGTCCGTTACGCGCCTGGAGGCGCAGCCACCCGACCCCGCTTTCGTCGCGCTGCGCGTGACCGGGCAAGGCGCGACGCATACGCTCCTGTGCGCTCCGAGCGAGGCGCTCGCGACGCAACGCCAGGTGGCAGGTGGAACCCGCTTCGCCGGCCAGTGGGGGTTCATCTCGGAGCGTGATGGCAAGCCCGACCGGATGCTCCTCGTCAACGGCACCGAGCTGGCGCAGGAACGGGTGGCGATCCGTGCCGCAGGACCAGTACGCGGGCACGTCACCGGCGTCGACTACGCGACCAACACCGTCCTCGTCGACTGCGACCTCCCTGGTCCGGGCCTGGTCGGACAGACGGTCGTCTTCGGCAATGAGAAGCGGCACTCCAACTACGAGGTCAAGGGGGTCAGCAGGCGGCCCGACGGCTGGGCCTTGCTGCTGGGCGACACCATCACCGAGCTCTGCCGGTGCACTATCGCGGCGCTAGACCCCGTCAAGCGTACTGTCAAGACCGATACTCCCATCCTGCTCTACACCAATGGCCTGGAGTTCCCCGGCATGCGTCTGGTCAACGAGGCACGGACGGCAGCCTGCCGCATCGAGGGCTTCGACGCGATCGGCAAGACGGGCGTCAACTGGCCGCCGTTTGGCGGGGTCGCCACCGTCTCCGGCGATGTCGACCTGAAGGCGGCCTTCACCGACGCCGACGGCGACGGCCGCACACTGTGCCGTGTATATGAGTTCGGTGCCGGCGACAGCTTTGAGGTCGCCAACGCGTGCTCCGTCGAGCGGCGGAACCCCTGGGTGTACCGTGCCGCGAGCAGCGGGTCCATGACGCTGACGGTGGCGCCGGAGGGAACGGGCGACGGAGTGTGGGTCAAGGTCGCCGGGCAGCAGTGGATGGCGGCGAAAGCGCAAGCGACGCAGCATCCGACGCCGGTGGCCGTCACCTACGACCCGGCGACGATGGGTGCCGGGCCGGCCCTCGTCGTGGTGAACAAGCCGGCCTGGCTGGACCTGTCTGACGCCGAGCCGCCGCGCGTCGAACGGATCGTCGTGGACGGCAAGGAGCTCGCGGATGCCCCGACCATCGACCTCGGGCGCATCGCGAGCTTCGACGAGGTCTCCTGGGAAGTGGCCGACCGGCTCTCCCCGATCGATCCGGATGCCATCCGCGTGAGCGTCGACGGGCGCGAGCTCTCGCTGCGCGACCCCGCGCTGAGCTACGAGTCGCTGGCGCCCGACCGCCGACGTGGGCGCCTGACCTGCCGCCCACGGCTTACGGGAAGTGATGCCGCACCCGGCCGGCAGACCCTCAGCCCGCACACGGTCGTGCTGCAACTGGCCGATCTCGCCCCGAACACAGGCACGGTGACGCGCACTGTGCGCCTGGCCCTGGTCTCACCACCCCCGGAGCATGCATTGTACCTGAGCGACCTGCGCCCGACGCGGGCGTTCTCCCACGGGTTCTTCACTGACCGCGGGCTCAATGCCCCGAGCATTGTGCTCAGGGGCATCAGCTATGCCCGGGGGCTGTTTGCTCACCCCGAGCTGGCCGCGCCACAGAACCACTCCGAGATCATCTACGACCTGGCCAGGTTGCACGAGTACCGGCGCTTCCTGGCGGTGTGCGGGGTGGAGGACTCCGCCGGCGGCGGGAGCGTGGAGTTCGTCGTGTTCACTCGCGCAGGCCAGGGAGCATGGCAGGAGCGCTGGCGCTCGGCGGTGGTGCGGGTGGGTGATACGCCCCGGCCCGTCGAAGTACTGCTGGACGGGGCGGATGAGCTGCGGCTGGTGGTCACCGACGGCGGCGATGGCTATGGCTGCGATCACGCCTTCTGGGCCGACGCGCACCTGCTACGGGTGTAGCACCATATCCGATGCCATGCGGGCGAGGCGGGCGCACAGGGGCGCCATCGGATCAAGCGGGGCACGGCGCGACTGCTGCGCTACGGGTGTAGCACCATATCCGATGCCATGCGGGCGTGGCGGGCGCACAGGGGCGCCATCGGATGTGGCTGGGCACCCACCGACGGGTAGCTACGGGTGTAGCACCATATC
>CAZIWQ010000003.1:0-11634 GCA_964542355.1 uncultured Armatimonadia bacterium | reverse complement strand
CATCGGATGTGGCTGGGCACCCACCGACGGGTAGCTACGGGTGTAGCACCATATCCGATGCCATGCGGGCGAGGCGGGCCGGACGGGGCGCACAATCGCTGCAGGTGTGAGGCCTGTCGCGGAGAAGTCTGCGCCGGAGAGGGGTGCCTGTGACCGCAGGCAGCGAGTGGCTGCCTGGCGCCCCGGGGACGAACCGCAGCCGTGGACCGCAACGACAGCCGAGGAGTCATCCCATGGACCCCAAGCCGCTGGACCCCCGTGCCTGGCAGTGCGTGGTATTCGAAGACCACCCTCTACATGACACGATCTGGACCATCACTCTCGGCCACGACGGGCACGTCTACCTCGGCCTGTGCCTGGAAGGCAA
This sequence comes from uncultured Armatimonadia bacterium, assembly GCA_964542355.1. GTDB lineage: Bacteria > Armatimonadota > Zipacnadia > Zipacnadales > JABUFB01 > CAZIWQ01. Next base: position 11,267 of record CAZIWQ010000003.1, on the reverse strand, counting down.
AGGCGGCCAGGTCGCGCAGCTCTACATGTACGACACCTCGGCCCGGCGCCTACGGCACCTGGCAGACATGGGTGAGGTCACCGGTGAGCCGCCTGACAGTGGGCACGCGACCCAGGGCAAGATCCACTTCTCGCTCTGTCACGCCCGCGACGGCAAGCTCTACGGCGCCACCCACTGCACCACTCCCCCTCTAGGGCACCGCATCTGGAGCCCACTGAGCATGTGGGGCGACCCGACGATGAGCTTCCCCGGGGGCCACATCTTCCGCTATGACACACATAGCGGGGAGATCGTGGACTTCGGGGTCATCACTCCCGGTGATGGGATCCCGTACCTGATGCTGGATGAGGAGCGGCAGTGCCTGTACGGAGCCACGTACCCGAAGGCCCACTTCTTCCGCACCAATCTGCAGGGGCGTGACTTGCGCGACTACGGCCGCCTGTCATCGCTGTACCCCATCTCCATGGTGTTCGATGCGTCCGGGAACCTGTATACCTCGGACACGAACTCGCGGTTGATCAAGTACGATGTCACGCAGGACCGGCTGGAGTTCTTCGACACCCGGCCCTATGTCCGGCCGTGGAACACGGATGCCCGCTTCTCGTGGGTCACCGACATGGCGCCGGGCCCGGACGGGTGGATCTACGGGCTCGCTTACTCCAACGACCACCTGTTCCGCTTCGACCCCCGGGTCGCCAGCCCGCAGATTGAGGATCTCGGGCCAGGACTTCCCGACACGCCGGCGGGGACGCTGCGGTGCCTGGTACCTGACCGGCAGGGCAACCTGTACTATCTGGTCCAGCCCGGCGCGGGTGCCCGCCACGGGACGGCCCTCGTGCGCTACGACGTGGCCGCGGGGACGCGGACGCCGGTGGGGCTGATGGAGCTGAAGGGCCAGCAGTACTTCACCTGGCGGGGAGTGTGCGGGCTCGACGGCACGCTGTACCTGGCGACGGTGGGTCGCGTCCCGTCATGTCTGCTCATCTACCGGCCGTGAGAGGCAGGGAACACGTCATGCCCGAGAAACGCACGCGCACACGCAAGCCCACTGTGCCGGAGCTCGCCGCACCCCAGACCGAGGAGCATGCGAGCCTGTACCGGACGAAGGCCTTCCCCTTTGTCAGTGAGGGCACCGTCTACTGCTTTGGCCTGCGCGAGTACCTCGTGGAGCCCTCGATCCCCCGCGGGGAAGCGGCCATCCACGCCCTGCTGGCACTGGAGGCCGGGGCGGTCTTCGGGGTGACCGGCGGTGCGCGGGCACACCTGTTCTACTTCCATCCCGGCTTTGGCGTGGCTCATGTGGGCTCGCTGGGGGAGTGCGCCGCCGCGGGAGGCGCCCTGCTCGACCTGGGAGGCAACCGGCTCATCGGCGGCTGGTGGGGGCCCGCCGGCGGCGGGCTGTTCTGCCACGATGCCACCGTCGAGATGGGGCAGGGCATGGAGCAGTTCCGGGGGGCCAAGAGTGCTGTCGAGGCGATCCCGCTCCCGCAGGCCGGACAGGGCATCGCCGCCCTTGTCGGGCCGCTGGCCGACGGCACCGTCTTTGCACTGACGTTGCCCGACGGCGCCCTCGTCGCGGTGGACCCGCGCTCCCACCAGACCCGCCTCGTCGCGCGTGTCGCTGACGCTGCGCCGGTCCTGGTGCTACTGCCGGATGGGACGCTGCTGGGGGCCTTCGCCGAGGGGCAACTGTGGGAGTACTCGCCCGCCGAGGGGCGCCTGAGTGCCCTCGCCGCCCATGCCCCCTGCCAGAAGGGTAAGCGCTATGTCGCCGGGGTGCAAAGCCTCGCTCTCGCCGCCGATGGCCTCATCTACGGTGGAACCTCGACCGACGGCTACCTCTTCACCTACGACCCCCGCGAGGGGGGCGTCGTCAACCTCGGCAAGCCCAACCGCCAGTCGAACATCCGGGCCCTGGTGCAGGGGCACGAGGGGCGACTCTACGGGGTCGTGGAGGAGCCGGCGGGGATGGCTCACTTGTTCTGCTACGACCCCGCGAGGCGGAGCTTCAGCGATCTCGGGCTGCTTGGCACGGCGTTCCCGGAGTACTGGATTGCACACTCGCTGGGGGCGATGGCTGTCGGCCCCAACGGCGAAGTGTTCATCGGGGAGACGGATGATCTCTCGCACCTGTTCGTCTACTATCCGCCGATCCCCCGACTGTCACGCGCGTGAGGCCCGTATCCTGATGGTGGAGGTGTTCCTGATGGTCAGATCAAGCGTGGTGTGGATAGTGCTGTTGGCAGTTGTCTGTACGGCGCCCGGTGTGTGGGCGCAGCCGCGACCGGCGCAGGCGCCGGTCAAGACCGTCCCCCCGTCGCGACTGCCGGTGATCAGCCTTCCGCCGTTGATGGTAACTCCCGACCCGATCCGTAGCTACCAGGCGGTGCTGAAGCGCTATGACGCCCCGGCATCGACCCTGAGCCGGGACCTCGCTTCGTTTGACAAGCTGGCGCCCGATCTCCAGAGCCTGATCCTCGCGGCCACCGATCCGGTGGCCCATGTCAAGCGACCGAACGTGGTGCTGGTGGACAAGAGCAGGCTGGTCCGTGTCGATCCGGGATCGATCACCGCTTTCACGAAGCCCCGCATCGACTCGTTCTCACCGCCCGATGCTTCCCGCGGCGAGTACGTTCTCATCGTCGGGGCGAACCTCGGCTCCGACTGCACGGTGATCTTCAACGGGGTGGAGGTACCGACTTACCGGTGGTGGTGGGGGGGCACGATCCTGACCACGATGCTCTCCTTCACCGTCCCGACCACGGGGGTGGACTACGGCACCTCGTACCCGGTGTATGTCCGGCGGGGCACTGCCGGGAGCCACAGCAGCTCACGCAACTTCATGGTCGTGGCGCCGCGAGCCTACCGCGGAGTGCATGGCTGGAAGTTCGCCAACAAGGGCGGCCCGAACATCCCCTGGAGTGTGTTCCGCAACTACTTCGGGGCGGCGACGGTGGAGTGGGGGGATGGCACTCACAAGGACGGCGCCCAACTGTGGTATGACACTACCTACTCACACACCGGCGCGGGCGGCAACTGCTTCGGGATGAGCCTGCTGAGCCTGCGCGTGCGCTACGGGTGGCTCACGGGCCTGCTCCACGAGGCCTGGTTTGGGGCGCATGACCAGCCCACCGTGTGGGACTACAACAGCAACCGCACCACCGACGAGGTGTGGCAGTCCGTGCAGGAGATGCAGGGCGTGCAGACCGGCGAGCCGGCGGCCAGCTACATGGCCGACCTGCACGTGACGATGGACAACCTCGAGGCGTGGGAGACGGCGGGCGACCTCCTGACGATGGACCCCAACCACGGGGTGGCCGAAGGGGTCTATCCGGGGCACTGCACCGTCTGCTACGAGACCACCTCCGACGGCAACAACCGGCGCTTCCGCCTGTATGACAACAACAACCCCTACGAGATCACGGAGACGGATGGGCCGCACGCGAGCATCGGCACCACGAACGCAACCACCAAGACGTTCACCTACGGGGGCTTCAACAAGACGTTGGCCCGCGACATCGTGACCTTGTTGCAGCCGCCGAGTCTGCCGATCGACCCGGTGAACTACGAGGGCAAGGCCGCCGCCGCCAACGACACCTCGTACCTGGTCGTGCCCAAGCCGATGCGGGTGAGCCAGATCACCGACGAGGGGGGCAATCGCTTCTACACCGGACAGGAGATCAACCGGGGCGCCAACCGCATCCCGGGGGCATGGTACTTCGAGCCCGAGGGCGGCCTGGGGCCCACCCCGGACTCGTTCCCGCACCTGTTCCTGTTCCTGCGGTCCCGGGGCCAGCGGCTGCAGGTGTCGCTGAGCCAACCGGCCGGCGCCCGCACCGGCACGGCCATCGTGATCCAGAAGGGGCTGGCAACCGAGCTGGAGCTCAGTGGCGGCCGCGAGCACGAACTGAGGCTGGAGAGGCTCAATACCCCCACCGGGAGCGTGCGCCTGTCCGCGGCCGCCGGTCTGAGCGCGGCACGCCTGATCGCACCGATCAGTCGTGACGAAGAGCGCGTGTTCTCCCTGCGCGACATCACCGGCGACCCCAATGAGGCTGTGAGCATCGGTCTCGATGCCGCGCGCAACGCGCTCCAGGTCGTCAACAGCTCGCAGCGTGAGCTGCGTTGCCGGCTGGTGATCGGGCGCCATCGCAACCGTGACCACCGCGTGACGCCGGCGGTCACGCTATCGGTTCCGGCCAGTCGCACGGGGCTGTTGCGGCCGCCCGACTGGGGACGGCTGGGAACGCAGGCGCTGGATCTTGAGCTGCAACGCCCCGGCGGCGCCACGGATCGCATGCTGAAGCTGGACCTGCGCTAACCCGTCCCGGCCGCGCGCCGTGCAGCCACGGGGTTGCGCGAGACACGCCACAGAACAACCGACGCGCCGGGGGGGCGATCTCCCCGGCGCGCCGGCGTTTGATGATGAGGAGCCTGGCGGCTGTGTCGCAGTCGCCGCAACGGAGGATCACGCTACGCCGACAGGCGCCTGTGGCTGACGCTGATGATCCGCTGGCAGACCGCGACACCGTCGTAGCGCACAGTGGCGGCTCACGCCGACGGCGCCCCAAGCAGAGCCGCCGTGTCGCGGCCGGCCACGGGCCCCAGGTCGCTCAGGGCACCCACAGGTTCATGTCGGGGGCCGGGGCGCCAACCGCGGTGGACCAACTGGAGTAGCTCGTGCGGGCGAGCCACTTGCCGTGACCGTCGGCAAAGCCGAAATTGGCGCCATCGTTGTGCAGCGAGTCCGGCGGTGGTGCGTTGTCGCTGGTGTCGACACTCTCGTCGACCAGGTAGTACTTGGTGACGTTGTCGGTCAGGAAGCCGGCATCCGCGAGCAGGCAGAGCTGCGCGGGCTGCTTGACCTTGCCGATCTCAAGCGCCGAGAGCCGCCGGTTGTACCCGTACCCAACATTCGTCGTGTTGCTCAAGCCGCCGTTCCAACCGTGCGTCTTGTCCGACGGGCACGTGTGGACCTGGAGGTTCTTGACGTATGGCTGGATCAGTCCCGGCCACGTCAGGTAGGCCGGTGGCGGGTTGGGGTTGCCGTACTGCGCCGCCGGCACCCATTGCTCGTCATAGTCCTGGCTGTACTGCATCAGCCCGAGACTGAGCTGCTTGACGTTGGAGAGACACGACGACTGCCGCGCCTTCTCCCGGGCTCTGGCGAACACGGGGAACAGGATCGCCGCCAGGATGGCGATGATCGCGATGACGACCAACAACTCGATCAGCGTGAAGCCCCTGCGCATCGACCGATCACTCCTTGTGTTGTGCGTGCCGTCGGCTTCCTCCGTTGCGGCGGCGAAGCCGCGCTGGCAGATGCCTATGCCGGATGCCAGTCCACCCAAAGTCACCCAGTATAAGCATACTCTGCTGTGACACTGCCGCGCAAGCGGCATCGTGGCACGCCAGCTTGAGCCTGGGGGTCTGCGCCGGCCACGGCAAGTGGATGGAGATCGCCGGCCTGGAAGAGCGGCCGAAAAGCCGTTCGGAGGCCGCGAAGCCACGCCCGAATGGCTCGGGAGGGCACTCAGCCGGCCGCTACGCCTCGGGGGCCGGCCGGATGTGGCCCTCTCGGCCGGACCCCTGGCGGTGTGTCAGCTTAGCTGCGCGAGCACCTCGTGGATGAGCTGTTCATCCCCCTGGCGCAGGGGCAGCCGATACGGGTAGAGCAGGGCCGCTCCGTGCGGTGCGGCCTCATAGCCACCCCGGGCGAGCGCCTCGTCCGTCGGGATGTAGCTCTCGCAGCCATTGGTGTAGGCCACGACCATCGTGTGCCGGGCCGATGAGACGCGGTCGGCGAAAAGCTGGTACTCGGCGAACACCTCATGGGTCATGGCCAGCAGCCGCCACTGCTGGCCCAGACTCACCGTCGTGACCGCGAATGGCAACTGCCACGGCTCGCCGCGGGCCACTCTGTCCGCCAGGTCGCGCCAACACAGCACCTGGTCCTGCAGTTGCCAGAGCTGTTGGGGGCTGGGTGTCGGGCTCGCCTCCGCCGCCGCAAGGGCGGTCCTTGCCTCCGCGACCCCCGCCTCACACTCGCTGAGGGAGGGCGGCGTCTGCAGCGGAAGCGGTAGGCTGACCGTGCGCACCTGTAGCGCCGCGGGCGGCAGGGGCTCGGCCTCCAGGGCCGCGCATGCCGCCGCCTCGCCGAGCATGCGCCCCGCCTGCTCCGCGGCCTCGAAGCCACCACGGAGGGGCTCGCCGTTGATGTTGCCTCCGCAGCCTTGTGCGAACAACGCGGTCACCTCCTCACCCAGCCGGGCTCGCAGCTCCGCCACCGCATAGCCCACGAAATCGGCGCTGATGAGCGTACTCGCGGAGTGCACGATGACGGGGTGGGCGGCATGGCTGAACAAGACGGCCCGTGGAGCTCCCTGCTGATCGTCAACCCGTAGCACATCCACCCATGGCACGATGGTGCCGGCGGGGTTGGGCCGCATGGCGATGCCACTGTCGGTCTCCAGGCGTCGGTTCATACCGACCTGTACCGGGGCTCTCCCCGCACTCAGGCGCGCGGGGCGCAGGTCGCGGACGGCCTCTCCGACCAGCACGCCCACGGTGGCAACCAACTCGCCCCACCAGCGGCGGCCCTCACCGCGCAGCCACTCGCCGCCGCGGATCGTCCAGGGGATCGTGAACGGCGCGTTGTGCGTGTGGGTACAGCACAACAGGACGGCGGCCACCGCGACCTGCGAGTGGATGCCGGCCTGCAGGTCGGCGACGAGAGCATGGGTCAGGCCGACGAGGTCGAGGGAGACGATTGCCACCGCCTGCGCGCCATCTCCCAGGACCAGCACGCGCACGAACAGGTCGTCATGCACCCCGCTGCTCGGAGCCAGCGGCCCCAGCAGTGGCGCTCCGACGGGCGGGGTGATACGGGTCTGACCGACACCGGCGAAGAAGTCCGCATCGGGGGGAGCGCACGGGCGTTCGGAGTCGACACGGGGGGGCTTCGCAAGGTATGCCATGGGTAGTGTTGTCCTCGTGAGTCGAGACCGCCCTGCGGCAGCGCGCCTCGGCATGCCCCCGACGTTCACGGCAAGCGATGGTACTCATCACACGCGCGCCGCAGTGAGGGGAGGCAGTCCGGCGGCGGGGTCCCGCCTCTCGCAATCCCGCGGAAGCGCTCCACCGCAGGATGGCACTCGCTCTCTCGCCCTGTGAACCTCGGGTACCGCTCCTCTTCGTTGACGTCTGCTCTGCCATTCAGGTAGTGGACCCAGGTCTCGATGTTGCGCTTGGGAATGAACAGCGCAATCGGCTCGTCTTCCCCTCGCTGCGGGGCGATCTGATCCCACACGTCGCCGTATCGCTGCTCGACGCTCCGGGTGTCGGCGTCTATCGCCGTCACAAGCCCGCATCGCATGTGAGAACTCCTCCTGCGCTGCGCTGCGGCCTCCGCGGGAAACCGCTCGCTCACATGCTGCGTTGCCGCCCCCTTGCCGGGCGCATAGGGGCGCACCCGAATGCGTTGGTACCCTTCCTGCTTCAGCAATCTGCGGAAGAAGCTCTCCTGCTGTTTGTCTTCGCAGAGGAGGACGACCGCCGCGGCCCTACGCTCAGTCATCCTCCCACCCCCGGGCGACCAGCTCGGAGGCTAACACGCCGCGATCGCTCAGTCCGGTGAAGGGCTTCGTGCGCACCGGCCCGCCGTTCTCGCGGTAGAACAGGACGGCCTGCGTGTGGACGTAATGATCAATGAACTCGGGGTGATGGGAGGCCACGAGAACCTGTGCATTCCGACCTTCAATGGCGTCCTCGATCTCATGGAGCCAGGGCTGCAGCTCGGCCAGCGCCACGTAGTTCTCGGGCTCGTCAATGCACAGTGTGATAGGCCGTTCCGTGCTGATGGCGTACTCGCTGAGCACCGCCGCGAGCGTGTACAGCCCGATGAGGGCTCTCTGACCATCCGACAGCTCCTCCAGAAGGTATGCCTCACGCTTCCCGTCGGCGGATCGCACGAGTGCCCTGAGGCTGCGCGTGTCCTCGCCCACACTGGGGAGCGAGAAGGTGTCGAAGCCATCGATCACGTCCTTGAGATGCGTTTCCAGTGCGCGCGCGATGCCGGGCTCTTCGTGCAGCAAGTACTGGTACCACGAGGCGTAGTTGGCGAGATCGGTCGCGGGCGCATTCGCGTCCTTCTCCGTCGCCGACTGCATCTGGCAGGGGTTGATCCGTACGCAGTGGATTCTGGCGACGCGCTCCTTGAACCAGGTCAGTCTGGTGTTGTCCCCACGGGGCAGGATCCGCGCCAGGCCCGATCGATTCCAGTCCAGCAGGACGGTCGGCCCCTCGCTGGTGTCGTCACGGAAGAGGTGACCGTCATCTGGGCTAGGTCGCGCGAACAGCCTGTGCCATCCGCTCTCGCCGGGCTCCCGGAACTGCAGCATCTCCTGGTCAATGCGCCACTTATCGCGCTTCTCGGTGTATTCGACAGCCATCGAGTACCGGTACGCGGCCCCGTTGTTGTCGACATCGATCTCGAACCGCTGGTCGAGGCGGCCGAACGGGCGCGTCAGGGTGCGCGGCCCCAGGAGATCCGCCACCGAGGCGTCCTCGGTGATGAGGGCCCTGAGAACCCCGAGCACATCGAACGCCGAGGACTTCCCGGTTCCGTTCCGGCCCAGGATCAGCTCATTCGCCGTTGGGGTATACTCGAAATTCTGGAAGGCCTTGTAGTTGTCGATGTAGAGTCTCGTGAGCATGGGTACCCGAACCTCCACCGTGCGGGCCTGGAAGAGCGGCCGACAAGCCGTTCTGAGGCCGCGACGCTACGCTCCGAGGGCCGCACAGGCCACTCACAGCCATCTCGCCACAGAGACCCGGCCGGAAGTGGCCTTTCCGGCCGGCTCGCTATCGCTAGCCGGCATTATACTCGATCCGCGGTGCCTCCGGCACCAGAGGCGGAATCCCCGGGTCGCTAGCGTGAACCTCCTGCTTGACCCCGTCGTCGCTACCTGATAGGATAGTTCGGTATCCGTACTATTGGCAATCACAACGAAGTGGGAGCAACGATGGCGTCGTCACGCGAGCAGTTGATGTCCGGCATCGATGACCTGGTGCGCGGGGTCTTCGGGCCCCATCTGCGGCGGCGGCATCGGCTGGCCGATCTAGACCTGACGATGGGGCAGATGGAGTGCCTGCGCCTCATCAGTCAACTGGGATCGCCGTCGATGTCGGAACTGGCCGCGCACCTCGACCTGCGCCCCAGCACGATCACAGGGCTGGTGGACGGTCTCGTGCAGCGGGGGAAGGTGGAGCGGTGCGAGGACGCCGCGGATCGGCGCATCGTCCGGGCCCGGCTGACGGAGCAGGGCCGGTGCGAGCGCGATCAGCACCACCGTTGTCGGCGCCGGGAGCTCCTCGGCCTGCTGGGCGATCTCGCCGACGATGACTTGCGCAAGCTGCATGAGGCGCTCAGTGTGCTGCATGCCGCGGCGGCTCGCCGTGCCGAGGCGGCCGTGGCGGGCGCCGCAGGGGAGGCCGGGCGGTGAGATCCTATCGCGCCCTCGTGCGCTATCTGGCTCCCTATCGCGTCGCCGCGATCGCCGCGCCGCTCTTGATGGCGCTCGAGGTGGCGATGGACCTGACACAGCCACGGCTGCTGCAGACCATCGTCGACGTCGGGATTGCGCGCGGCAATCTCAACCTGGTGCTCCACACCGGTGCGTGGATGATCGGGGTGGCGTTCATCGGTGCCGTGGGGGGCATCGGCTGCACGGTGTATGCGACGATCGCGGGGCTCAACTTCGGTGCGGACATCCGCGGCGACCTGTTCCGCAAGGTGCAGTCGCTCGCGTTCGCCGACCTCGACCGCCTGGAGACAGGACGACTGGTGACGCGCCTGACCAATGATGTCGACCAGGTGCAGGAGGCGATGCTGATGTTCCTGCGGATCCTGGTCCGGGCGCCGTTGCTCGTCATCGGAAGCCTGATCATGGCGGTCATCACGTGCCCGTCGCTGGGGCTGCTGATTCTGGCGCTGAGCCCCCTGCTGGTGATCACCTTCACGGTCATCATGGGGCGCGGGCATGCCCTGTTCACCGCGGTGCAGGACCGTCTGGACCGGGTCAACGTGGTCATGCAGGAGAACCTGGCGGGGGTGCGGGTCATCAAGGCGTTCGTGCGCGGCGAGCACGAGGCCGCCCGCTTCGGGGTTGCCAACGAGAACCTGCGGGTCGATACGGTCCGCGCCTCCACGCTGGTGGCCGGCATCCGGCCGATCATGATGCTGCTCGTGAATCTCGGCGTCGTCGGTGTGATCTGGTTTGGCGGGCTCCTGGCCCGTGACGGGCAGGTGCATGTGGGCCAGATCCTGGCCTTCATCAACTACCTGACCCAGATGCTCGGGTCCCTGATGATGGTGGGGATGCTGCTGATGCAGGTGGCACGGGCGGATGCCTCCGCCGCCCGCATCATGGAGGTGCTGGCCACGGAGCCGGCGGTCCGCGACGCCGCCGCCGCCGCGGCGCCCCCGCACATGCGGGGGCGGGTGGAGTTCGACCGCGTTTCGTTCAGCTACGATGGGGAGGGCAGCCAGCCGGTGCTGCGTGACATCTCGTTCGCCGCCGAGCCCGGTCAGACCGTGGCCCTGATCGGCGCGACGGGTTCCGGCAAGTCCACACTCATCAGCCTCATCCCGCGACTGTACGATGTGCAGCAGGGCCGCGTGCTCGTCGATGGGACCGATGTGCGCGACCTGCGCCAGGACGACCTGCGCGCCGGCATCGGGGTGGTGCCCCAGGAGACGATCCTGTTCTCCGGGACGATCCGCGACAACATCCGCTTCGGGCGGCCGGAGGCCACCGCGGCCGAGGTCGAAGCCGCCGCGCGCCAGGCACAGGCGCACGAGTTCATCGGGGCCTTCCCCGAGGGCTATGACACCCTCGTCGGGCAGCGCGGGGTGAACCTGTCAGGCGGACAGAAGCAGCGCCTGGCCATCGCCCGCGCCCTGCTCTGCCAGCCCGGTATCCTGATCATGGACGACTGCACCAGCGCCGTCGATGGGGCGACGGAGGCCGCGATCCTCCAGGCGCTCGCGGCCTGGGAGCACCCCTGTACGCGCCTCGTCGTCGCCCAGCGCATCGGGTCGGTGGTGGCGGCCGACCGGATCCTGGTGCTCGAGGACGGGCAGATCGCCGCCGCCGGCACGCACGCCGAGCTCTTGCGCACGAGCCCAATCTACCAGGAGATCGTGCGCTCGCAGGTGGGCGAGGAGGTGAGCGCCGATGTCTGACAAGCGACCGGCGATCGACCAT
>CAZIWQ010000002.1:3772-26582 GCA_964542355.1 uncultured Armatimonadia bacterium | reverse complement strand
TCAGCTTCTGCTCGTCTCGCACTGCAGGCCATATCCGACGATTCATGCTTGACGCAGCACTAGAGTTCCGGGGACACCATACTTATCTCTCACACCAAGTGCTGGGTTCCGTGGACAACGCATGTGAGCGAAGAGATAAGTATGGTGTCCCCGGAACTCGTGGGAGGAACGCGGAGGCCCGCTGCCGAAGCAACCACCCGTGAGCCATCCTCGGAGGAGCCTCCACTGCCATGACACCCCGTGAGGTCGTGTTTGAGCAGATCCATCACCACGAGACCCACCCCGTCCCCTACACTCTGGGGTTCGAGGCTGATGTTGCTGAGCGGCTGGATGCCCACTATGGCAGCCAGGAGTGGCGAAGCCGCCTGACGACATACATCGTGCACGTGCCGGGTGTGCAGATCCTGCGGCAGGAGCCGTGTGGCGACGGGATGGCCCGCGACCCCTTCGGCGGCCTGTGGCGGATGGACCGCCGCCCGTTCCATCTCGAGCGCCCGCCGCTGTCGGCGCCGACCTTCGAGGGCTACGAGTTCCCGGGCCCCGAGCAGTTCATCCGCCCCGAGGCGCAGGCTCAGGCACGCGAGCTGTGTCAGACCCATGCCGACCGCTTCCTCGTCGCCGGGATGGGCTGGAATCTCTTCGAGGCCGGGTGGGGGCTGCGCGGCTTCGAGGGGATCCTCACCGACGCGATCGCCGAGCCCGACTTCTACGCGGAGCTGCTCGACCGCCTCACCGACCTGATCCTCGCCTTCATCGACAGCGTCAAGGACCTGCCGGTCGACGGTATCATGTTCGGTGACGACTGGGGCGACCAGCGGGGCGTGATCCTGGGGCCCGCGCGCTGGCGCCAGTTCCAGAAGCCACGCTGGGCGCGCCTGTACGAGGCCGTCCATGCCCAGGGCAAGCTCGTGCTCACGCACTGCTGCGGGTCGATCGCCGACATCATCCCGGACGTGATCGAGATCGGCCTCGACGTCCTGGAGAGCTGCCAACCGGAGGCGGCCGGGATGTCCCCCTATGAGCTGAAACGACGCTGGGGCGACCAGCTCACCTTCTGGGGGTGTCTCGGCAGCCAGAGCACGATCCCCTTCGGGACCCCGGGGCAGATCCGGGCCGAGGTCCGGCGACTGTGCAGCGAGCTCGGGGAGGGCGGCGGGTTCATCCTCGCCCCCGCCAAAGCACTCCAGCCGGAGACACCCACCGCGAACGCCGCAGCCGTCGTCGAGGCCTTCACCGAGCAGTCATAGCGCACAAGGAGACACTGCAATGCTCATTGGCTGGGCCTGTGCTGATCTCACCCCCACGCGGCCGGTCGCGCTGCGCGGGCAGCATACTACTCGCATCTCCGAGGCAGTGAGAGACCCACTGAGCGCCACGGTCCTGGCACTGGCGGCCGGCCCGGACGCCGGTCCGGAGGGGCAGGCCGTGCTCATCTCCGTCGATCGCTCGGGCATTCCGAGCCATATCGCATGCCGGGTGACGGAGGCGGTCGCCGCCCGCGTGCCCGACCTCGATGCGCAGATGATCCTCATGAACGCAACACATTCGCACAGCGCCCCCGAGCTGGAAGAGGGCTTCTACCTCGTCGACGACCATGATGTCATGCCACCGACAGAGTACGCCGACCTGTTCGTGGAGCGCGTGGCACAGGCCGTGGTGGAGGCATGGGAGCGCCGGGCGCCGGGCGGCGTCAGCCGGGGCCTGGGGCATGCGGTCGTCGGCCACAACCGTCGCACCACCTACGCCGACGGCACCTCACGCATGTACGGGCCCACCGACCGCGAGGACTTCGAGTGCATGGAGGGCTATGAGGACCACTCGGTGGACATGCTGTTCACGTGGGACAGCGCAGGGGCACTCACCGGCATGGTCATCAACCTCGCCTGCCCCTCCCAGGTGACGGAGGGCGACCTGTTCGTCTCGGCCGACTTCTGGCATGAGACCCGCTGCGAGCTGCGGGCCCGCCACGGGGAGGGTCTCTTCATCCTGCCCCAATGCGCGCCCGCGGGCGACCAGTCACCGCACCTGCTCCTGTACAAGCAGGCGGAGCAGACGATGCGCGAGCGCCGAGGGCTGTCGGAGCGCGCCGAGATCGCGCGTCGCCTCGCCAACGCCGTCGACGATGTGCTCCCGTTCGCCGGCGAGATCCAGCCCGATGCCTGTGTCGTGCACCTGCTCGAGCGGGTCCAGCTCCCGGCGCGGATGGTGACCGCAGCGGAGGTTGCCGAGGCGGCCCGCCAGCTTGCCGAGCTGGAGCAGCAGGATCCCGCTGCCGGCACCCTCGCCGAGCGCTCCTATCGCCACATCATGATGTGGCGGGCCCGTCGCGTGCTCGAGCGCCACGCGGCGCAGGCTACCCGCACCACCTGCGAGTTCGAGGTCCACGCGATGCGGATCGGCGACATGGCACTGGCCACCAACCCGTTCGAACTGTTCCTGGACTACGGCCTGCGCATCAAAGCGCGCAGCAAGGCCGACCAGACCTTCCTGGTGCAGCTCACCGCCAGCCGCGTGAGCCCCGTGGGGGGCTATCTCCCCACTGCGCGCTCCGTTACCCAGGGCAGCTATGGCGCCCAGATCGCCGATGGCGCCGTCGGGCCCGTGGGCGGGCAGGCGCTCGTCGAAGCCACGCTCCGCGCCATCGACCGTCTCTTTGAGTAGCAGCGCTGAGGCCACACCCCACTACTCCGGAACCGAGGGGAACGGCCGCCGTCGTGGCGGTGTCCCCTCGCTCCGGTGTGAACGCAAGGACTGAGTAGGATGCAGGACGCACTGAAGGTCGGCGTCGTCGGGCTGGGCATCCGGGGCTTCTGGATCTCCCACCTGGCCCGCCAGACGCCGGAGACCGAACTGGTCGCGATGGCGGACCTCAACCCGGTCATGCTCGAGATGGCACGGGACAAGTTCCCCGGCGTCACGCTGTACGCCGCGGGTGAAGAGATGGCCGCGGAGGCCGACATCGAGGCCGTACTCGTCGGCACCGGTGACCGCTTCCATGCCGGCAATGCCCGCGAGGCGCTCGCGCACGGCAAGCACGTGCTCATTGAGAAGCCGCTGGCCCAGAGCTTCGCGGACCTCGCCGCGATTGCCCGCATGCAGGCGGAGAGTGGGCTTGTCGTCGGTACCTTCCTGGAGCTGCGCCACAGCACCCTGTGGCGCCGGGTGAGGGCGATCATCGACAGTGGTGAGATCGGCGAGGTGCTGGCCGGATCACTCGTCGACCACGTCGGGCGCGACCGCGGGCAGTTCTTCGGGCGCTCGAAGGCCCGCTCGAAGGATGTCATCGTGAGCCTCGTGCTGCAGAAGGGCGTGCACGGGCTCGACTTGCTGAACTGGTTCATGGGGGCGACGCCGCGACGAGTGGGGGCCGTCGGGGGGCTGCGCCACTTCGGGGGTGATCGGCCCGCGGACAAGCGGTGCCGCGACTGCGCGGAGAAGCCCACGTGTCCGCATCAGCGCGACCCGATCAGCCGCCTCGACCCCCCGGGCATCGCGATCGACCAGCGTGAGGACTACTGCGTGTGGTCGCGCGCGTGCGATGTCGAGGACGTCACCTTCCTCAACATCGAGTACACGACCGGCGCGGTGGCAACCTACAGCGAGGTTCACTTCGCGCCCTACTACGGGATGCACTTCATCCTGTACGGGAGCAAGGGGCAGCTCGACATCGAGGCCAACCACGATACCGGGCAGGCGTGGGTCCAGGTGACGGAGCGCTTCACCCGCAACGAGCGGCGCGAGCGACCGACCCGCGACACCGGCCACGGGGGCGCCGACCCCGCCCTGATTGCCGATTTCGCCCGCGCGGTCCGCGAGGGAGGCCGGCCGCTGGCCGACCTGCGGGCAGGCTATGAGAGCGCCGCCATCGGCATCGCCGCCCGCCAGTCGATTGACACCCGCGCCTACGTCGAGCTGCCGCTCTACGACGACGCCGTCCGCGCGTGACAACAGAGAGGACCGACTGACCATGCACCTTCTGGCTGTGCTGTGCGCCCTGCTGTGCTCCGCGTCTCTCGCCGACGATGCCACCGACACGCCAAACCTGGTCCGCAACCCGGGCTTCGAGGCCCTGGACGCCGACGGCGCCGCGGAGGGCTGGGGCCTGGACATGAAGGTCTACACACCCGTGCACAGCCCACTGCACACGGGCGCGACGGCGCTGCAGTATGTCAACACTGACCCGCAGCGGTATGTACTGACCGGGCAGCCGATCGAGCTCGAGCGGGGCCGCGCCTTCGAGGTCAGCGTGTGGATCAAGACGCAGGACATCAAGGGGAACGACAACGGGGCCACGATCTGCCTGGAATGGAGCGACAAGGGGGGGCAGTACCTGGGGGGCTTCTACCCCGCGGGCTTCAAAGGGACAACCGACTGGCGTCAGCTCAAGGTGGTCAGCGGGCGGATCCCCAAAGAGGCCGCGCGCTGCACGGTCACCTGCTACGTCCGCAAGGGCATGACCGGCACGGCGTGGTGGGATGACGTGGCGGTCCGCCCCTGGCGGGGAGACGTGCTCAGTACACTGCTCCTGGAGCCCAACTACCGCGGCCAGGTGCTACCGACGACACGTGCCATCGAGCTGCAGGCGGACCTGGCCCTTGACGACTACCATCTCCGCCCCCGGGACATAGCGCTGCGCACGCAGCTTACTCGCCTGCAGGACCTGAAGGTTGTCTACTCGCACAGTGCGCCGGCCGGGGGGCCCCGGACACGCCTGGTAGTGCCTCGCACGGGGCTTGCCGCGGGCAAGTACCAGCTTGAGCTCACTGTCGTGCGCCGGCAGGACGGACGCCCCCTCGGGTCGGACCGGTGGCGGCTGGAGGTCATGCGGCCGGCGGTGCTGGCGCGGCGCGTGAGCTACATCGACGAGCACAACCGCCTCATCCGTGAAGGCAAGCCGTTCTTCCCCCTGGGGATGTACTGGAGCGGCATCAGCGACGCCGACCTCAAGGTCTACGCCGACAGCTCCTTCAACTGCCTGATGCCCTACGGGATGCCGACCACCGAGCAGATGGCACTGGTCCACAAGTACGGGTTGAAGGTCATCTACAGCGTCAAGGACATCTACTACGGGTCCAGCTACTGCCCGGCGAGCATCAAGACCACGCCGGATGAGCGCAAGCTGATTGAGGCCAAGGCGGAGACCTTCCGGACCCACCCGGCCCTGCTGGCCTGGTACCTGAACGATGAGCTCTCCGTCGAGTACGCTCCCCGCCTGGAGGCGCACCAACAGTGGCTGGAGGAGCTGGACCCCGACCACCCGACGTGGGTTGTGCTGTATCAGGTCGATCAGCTCGATCGCTACCTGAAGACCTTCGATGCCATCGGGACAGACCCCTACCCCATCCCCGGCTCGGCGGCACGGGCGGGGCAGTGGACCGCGACCACGGTCCGCTCGGCCGCGGGACGCCGCCCGGTGTGGATGGTACCGCAGGTGTTCAACTGGGCGGTCTACCGCAAGCCCGAGGACATCACCCCGGATCTGCGTCCTCCAACCCTCGCCGAGATGCGCAGCATGACGTGGCAATGCATCGCGCGCGGCGCCCGGGGACTGATCTACTACTCGTTCTTCGACCTCAAGCGTGACAAACAGGTCCCCTTCGACACGCAGTGGGGGCGTGTGAAGCAGGTGGCCGCCGAGGTCAAGGCAATGGAGCCCGTCATCCTGTCGGTGGAGACCCCACCGCGGATCGAGGCCGGAGAGTACGACTGGCTGATGTGGACCACCCGGCAAGTCGGCGCACAGACCTACCTGATCGCGGTCAACGCCGACGGGCGACCGCACACCACGCGCTTCGCGCTCCCGGGCCCGCCGCGGACCGTGCGACTGCATGGCCGGGGGGACAGGGTCGAGCTCCATGCGGGCAACCGGCTGGAGGTAGCACTCGAGCCGTTTGAGGTGCGCAGCTACGTGCTGGAGTTCTGACAGTGAGGGGCCGCACGAGCCGAGGCTCCTGGCCGCCGTCATCCTGAGGAGCGCATGCGGCTTCGCAGAAGCCGTAGCGACGAAGGATCACATTCCGCATGCAAGCGCCTCCGGCTGATGCTGATCCTTCGCCGAAGACCGCTACGCGGTCTGGGCTCAGGATGACAGGACCGCCGGACGACGCCAAAAACAGCGGCGTCGGGACGCTCGACCTACGCGGGGCGGCACCGATGGTGATGTCGTTAGGGACCCGGTCGAGAAGGCCACTTCCGGCCGGGCCTCTAGCGCCAAGATGGCTGTGAGTGGCCTGTGCGAGCCTCTGAGCGTAGCGTCGTGGCCTCAGAACGGCCTTTCGGCCGCTCATCTAGACGGGGGTGCGGCCGGTCAACTCGGACGGGGTGATGCGCTGGTCGAGGGCCGCAGCCACAACTTCGAACCCTCCCCGCTCAATCATGTCATGGAGCTGGCTGGCATTGGGCAGGCGACAGGCCGCCCGCACGTCATCGTCCAGGGGCTCGGAGTCGTGCGCGACCACGACGACCGTATCGACCCCGAAATGCAGCGCGATCTGCGTCGTCTTCATCCCCAGATCGTTGGCATAGCAGCGGATGTGGGCGAAGTTGGAGAGGAAGGCACGCCCGACGGCGAACTCGCGCAGATCGTCCGTGCCGCCCACCGGCACGCCCTCGTGGCCTGCCTTCTGCGGTGAGCGGAACGCTCGTGGCGCCAGGAAAGTGAAGCCGTGCGTCTCGTCCTGCAGATCGCGCAGCCGGGTCAGGTGCTCGACCTTCTCATCGCGCCCCTCGTAGTGCCCGTAGAGCATGCTGGCACCGCCAACCCAGCCCATCTCGTGGGCCTCGCGCATCACTTGTAGCCACGTGCCACCCGTGGCCTTGGCGGGACAGAGCACGCGACGGATGCGCGGATCGAAGATGTCGGCGCCGTCCTCGAGGAGCGAGTCCAGCCCGGCAGCGCGCAGATCAGCCAAGACCTCGAGGAAGCTGCGCCGCTTGGCGGTCGCGATGGCCGCAAGCTGCGCCGGGGCGAAGCCCTGCAGATGGATGTGCGGGAACGCCCGCCGCACCGCAGAGACCATGCTCAGGTAGTAGTCGTAGGGTGGGTCCGGGTTCGCTCCCCCAGTAAGCTGCACCTGGTCAATCCCCGCCTCCACCGCGGCTCCCACGAGCTGCGTCACTTCGTCCACCGAGCGGGTGTAGGCGCCCTCGTCGCCCGGCTGCTTCGCCCGCAGACAGTGGCGGCACCGATTTCGGCAGATGTTGCTGTAGCGCACCCGACGGACGCTGATCAGCTCACACCGACGAACGCTGTCCTCCGACATCGTGGCTTCCGCCAGACGCCCCAGCCCCAGGAGGTCACCGGACTGGTACAGGTCGAGGGCGTCCTGCTCGCTTAGCGGCTGGCCTGCCGCCAGCTTGTCTTGTACCGAGATCAGAAGGTCATCCATTGTAATCAAGCTACCGTGGGCACTCCGCCGCATCCGGCCACCGGCCTCCGCCACACAACAGGGCTGATTATACCCGAGAACCGTCGCCAACCGCAACCCGTAAGGCCTACGCCTGGCCCTGATCGGGTGGCGCGACGATTGCCCATTCCTGCGTCGCGGTCTGGCTAGCCTGCGGTGGTTAATCTTGTACAAGGTTCACCAATCGCCCCGCTGGGTGCGGCCGTCGCCGGCGGTAGCGTGTCGCGGCCATGGGGACAGCCGGAGCCGGAGGGGGACACCTCCGGGCCAAGTGGTCGGGTTCCGGCCTACTCCAGTGGCGCTGCTTCACGACGACCATGGATCGGCTCTCCGGCCGCTCCGTGGCGCTTGCGCGAAGCACTCGCGCCGGGCTCGGCGACGGCGCAACCATGGGTTCTCATTGAAGTTCTACGGCCTCGTGGGCTGCGGGCTTGAGGCCGGTTCTGGGCCCCGCGCGGTCGACGGTCCGGGCCGGCGCGCCGGGGCCCCGCGCCGCCTTCCTTGACGTCACCCGCCTTTGGCACTAGAATGGCGACCGTTGCCGCCGCGCCCTGCCGACGGCAGACGGCCAGACGGCGGGGATGGCTCTCCCACCGAACCCGTTGAGGTGCTGACATGAACGAGATCCTGAGCAAAGAGGAGATCGCCCCGAACACCTTCCGCTACAAGATCCACCACCCCAAGATCGCGCGCAAGCGCCGGGCCGGCCAGTTCGTCATCATCCGCATGCATGACGGGGGCGAGCGAGTACCACTCACCATCGTGGACTCGGATCCGCAGGAGGGCTCGGTGACACTGATCTTCCAGGCAGTGGGGCACTCGACCCGCGAGCTGGCCGGCTTCGCTGTCGGCCAGGCACTGCTCGACATGGCCGGGCCCCTCGGCAAGCCGACGCATATCGAGAACTACGGGACGGCATGCGTGATCGGCGGGGGCTACGGAACGGCACCCGTGCTCCCCATCGCCGCCGCCCTTGCCCAGGCCGGCAATAACGTGATCGGGATCAATGGGGCTCGCAGCAAAGACCTCGTGATCCTCGAGCACGAGCTCGGAGTCATCTGCTCGCGCCTGGAGATTGCCACCGATGACGGCAGCTATGGCCACAAGGGCTTCGTCACCGATGTGCTCGCCGGGCTGCTGGACGAGGGCGTGCCCATCGACTTCGTGCTGGCGGTTGGGCCCACCCCGATGATGCGCGCGGTGTCGAACCTCACCCGTGAGCGCGGCATCCCGACCATGGTAAGCCTGAACCCGATCATGGTGGACGGCACGGGGATGTGCGGGGGCTGCCGGGTCGAGGTGGATGGTGAGACGAAGTTCGCGTGCGTCGACGGGCCGGAATTCGACGCCCATCTCGTCAACTTTGACCTGCTGATGAAACGCCAGGGCACCTACAAGGCGGAGGAGAGACAGGCCGCGGAGCGGGACTCCCACTGCAAGCTCTCGCGCTGAGATGCGCCGCCTGACGACCCCGCCCACAACCGTTTGCATGACGGGCGCGGGCACACGCCACAACCATGCCTGGGGGCCAAGCTACCATGTCTGACAAGCCAGTGCGAGCACCACGCCAGCCGATGCCGGAGCAGCCGCCGCAGGAGCGTGTCGGCAACTTCCACGAGGTTCCGCTGGGATACGCGCCGGAGACCGCAGTCACCGAGGCCGGTCGCTGTCTGCAGTGCAAGCAGCCGCCCTGTGTCACCGGCTGCCCGGTGGCCGTGGACATCCCCGCCTTCATCGGCCTGGTGCGGGAGGGCAAATTCGCCGCCGCGGCGCGCAAGATCAAGGAGACCAACGTACTCCCCGCCGTCTGCGGACGCGTCTGCCCCCAGGAGGACCAGTGCGAGAAGGTCTGCGTGCTGGCCCGCAAGGCGGAAGCCGTGGCGGTGGGCAGACTGGAGCGGTTCGTCGCCGACTTCGAGCGCGAGAATAACCTGTCCGAGAAGCCCGCGCTGGCCCCCCCTACTGGCAAGCGCGTCGCGATCGTGGGCTCGGGGCCCGCCGGCCTCACCTGCGCCGCCGACCTCGCGAGGTGGGGACACGATGTCACCATCTTCGAGGCCCTCCACGAGATGGGCGGGGTGCTCGTCTACGGCATCCCGGAGTTCCGGCTCCCCAAGCGGATCCTCAAGATCGAGGTCGAGGCCCTGCGCGACCTCGGCGTCAAGCTTGAGACCAGCGCCGTGATCGGCAAGCTGGACACGATCGAGGAGCTCTTGCGCGACGAGGGCTTCGATGCCGTTTTCGTGGGGACCGGCGCCGGCCTGCCCACCTTCATGGGCATCCCGGGCGAGAACCTCCTCGGCGTTTACTCCGCCAACGAGTTCCTGACGCGCTCGAACCTGATGCGCGCCTACGAGTTCGGCGACAGTGATACCCCGATCGCACGCGGCAAGCGTGTGATGGTCATCGGCGGCGGGAACGTGGCCATGGACTCCGCCCGCACGGCGCTACGCCTCGGAGCGGAGAAGGTGATCCTGGCCTACCGTCGCTCGCGTGAGGAGATGCCGGCCCGCAACGAGGAGATCCACCACGCCGAGGAAGAGGGCATCGACTTCCACTTGCTTACCCTCCCGATCGAGTTCCTCGGCGACGAGCAGGGGCGCCTGCGCGGCGCGATGATCCAGCAGATGGAGCTCGGCGAGCCCGACGACAGTGGCCGCCGCCGCCCCGTGCCCATCGTGGGCTCCGAGCACGAGGAGCCCATCGACGTCGCCGTCGTCGCGATCGGTGCCGGCGCCAATCCCCTGATCAGCAGCACCACGCCGGGGCTGGAGATCAACCGCAAGGGCTATATCGTCGCCGACACCGAGACCGGTGCAACCAGCATCCCGGGCGTCTATGCCGGCGGCGATATCGTGACCGGATCGGCCACCGTCATCGAGGCGATGGGGGCCGGGCGGCGCGCCGCCGCGGCGATCCACCAGTACCTGACGGGGGCGCCCGGCGACACACCGGCCAGTCAGTGACCGCCCTCACGCAGTCACAGTCCGCAGAAGACAGGGAGCCCGGCGCTTGTGCGCCGGGCTCCCTTACTACCGATCGGCCCTCGGACAGGCCCTCGCGAGCTACATGATGTCATCGGTCGCATCCAGGGTCACATCGCTGCACTTGATCCACGCGACGCTCTTCACGTGCCCGTCGGCATAGAGCGCGTCGATCTGGCCGTTGTGGCGCCAGCACGAGATGGTATCCCTGCTGCGAGTGCTGAGCCACCACCCCACGGAGTATGTGGCCGACATCACGCTGGCGGTGTACTCACAGTAGCAGTCGAAGACCCAGATCGTCGTGGCCGGCGCCGGGATGTCGGCGTCTTTCGGCCCGGTGGACATGTTCGTGTATGTCCCGCCATTGACCATGTCATACGAGCGGGTGTTGTTGGGGCGGCACGGGTCGCACGATGCGCACCAGCCACCGTTCCACGGATAGCTGGGACACAGGAGCAGTTGGGTGTTCTTCACATACGGCTGGCACAGGTTGTACCAGAACATCGTGGTCGGTGAGTTCGAAGCGGGCCGGCGGCGCAGATTGGTCTCGTCATAGTCGGCGGAGTACATCTTCAGGGCCAGCCCGATCTGCTTCAGGTTGCTCTGGCAACTGCTCTGGCGAGCCTTCTCGCGTGCCCGGGCGAACACGGGGAAGAGAATCGCCGCCAGGATCGCGATGATCGCGATGACGACCAGCAGCTCAATCAGGGTGAAGCCGCGACGTAGTGCCATTGCCGGTTCCTCCTTGGGCCATGGTAGAGCTTCCAGGGAGAGGATTCGCCACCCGGCTCCGGATTCCTGCACGGGTCCGCAAGGAACACGCAAGTGAGACGACCGCCTTCCCGCGTAGGCCTGCCACGGCGTATAATCCCGCCTCAGAGATGCGGCATGAGACCGTCAGCAAAGCGAGGGAATGCGATGTTCCAGTGCAGCTTGCTCAAGGACGACCACATCGAGCCCCTGGGAGACGGCGTGCTGGACGTATTGGAGCAAGTGGGGGTTCTGTGCCAGAACGAGGAGATGAGCCGGGCCATGGCGGCAGTCGGCGCCCGCGTCGACCTCGCCGCCGAGCGGGTGAAGTTCCCCCGGAAGGTGATGAGCGAGTTCGTCGCGGCACTCCGCCGCGAGCACGACGGCCGCCGCGAGCCCGGGGAGGCCGGCTTTGGCACCCCGGGCCTGGCCGGTGTCGGCGGCCAGGTCGCCCAGTTCTACTATGACTCCGACCGCCACGAGGCGCGCAGCTCCAACCGCGATGACTTCATCACCCTGACGCAGATGGGCGATGCCCTCCACCGCGAGACCGGCGTGGGACACTCGCTGTCGCTCACCGATGTGCCGCCGCTGGTCGAGCCGCTGGAGGCGGCCCTGTTGCTCGCGGAGTACGCCCATCAGCCCGGGCCGGCTTTCGCCTGGAATGTCGCCCAGATCGACTACCTGATCGAGATGGGGCACATCCTGGGGCGCGACAACTGGTTCTCGTGGGGCGCGGTCTGCTTCGCCCATCCGCTGCGCTTCGACCGCGACCTCGCGGCCAAGTTCGTCCGCCGCGCGCGCGAAGGGGTCACCACCGGCCTGACCGCAATGCCCGTGGCCGGCGTCTCCACCCCGGTCACCGTCGAAGGCTTCACGGTGGTGGCCAGCGCCGAGCATCTCGCGACCTGGTTTGCGGCCCGCGCCCTCAACCCCACCGTCGGCCTCGGTGGCTCGATGTGGGCGGGGAGCATTGACATGAAGACCGGGGCTGTCAGCTACTCGGCCTTCGACGCGATGCTGTATGCCTTTGTCTGCGTGGAGTTCCTGCGCCGCTGGTGCGGAGTCCGCGTGCCAGTGGGCAGTGGCGATTACTGCGATGCGCGCGTTCCCGGGCTGTACACCGCGCTGGAGAAGGCCTACAAGGCCATGACCGTCTCCGCCTTCACCGGCGTCCCCGGAGCCTCCGGGTCGGGGCTCATCGATGAGGGCCGCATGCTCTCACCGGTGCAGTTGCTGCTCGATCGCGAGTACGCGGCAGGGGCCGGCCACTTCGGGCGCGCCGTCGATCCGACCGCTGACGCCATCGCTCTCCCGACGATTCTTGACGTCGGGATCGGGCTCGACAAGAACTTCGTCGAGTCCACCCACACGCTGGAGCACTTTCGCCGCTGTCTGTGGCTGCCCCGCCTGATCGAGCGCAGTGGCTGGAACGGCTTCGCGGAGGAGACGCAGGTGCTGGCGAGGGCGGCGGCCCGGGTCAACGAGTTGGTCGCCGAGTACGAGAAGCCGACCGGCCGCGAGGACCAGCTCGCCGCCCTGCGGACCGTCGTCGACCGCGCCCGGCACGACCTGCTGGGGTAGACCCCGGCGCACGAACCAGGCAGGTGCGGACATTGTGTCCGTGCCTGCCTGGTGTCTGGGCCGCCCTCGCGGCAGCGCCACCGCGCCCCTACCGCTTCACGGTCACCGCACTGTGGATCGCCTCGTAGTCCCGGGCTGCGAAGTCCGGCGCCTTGAAGCCCTCCGCCTGCGGCTGATGGATGAAGTAGCCCACTGTGGCAGGCTCTTTGCGCCCCGTGTTGAACCCCACCGCCGCCTTGTTGCCGCCATCCCAATAGGTCAGGCTCTCGTGCGGGGTCACCGCGACGCAGGCCAGCGCCCAGTCCTCCGCCCAGGTGGCATACCACTTCGGGTTCGGCGTCTTGCCGGCGACGTCCTCGGCATCCCCCTTGCCGTCGACGAGGGCGCGTCTGCCCCCACTGTCCTCCAACTGACAGCTCGGGATGTAGTGGGCGCGGCTCAACGTCCCGAAGCGCTCCGGCGACTGGGTCGTGACCAGGAAGAAGCTCGGGTAGAACGTATAGAGCTTGTCGTAGGCGTGGTTGCCGTTCAGCTTCTTCCGGACCCGGATCTGGGTGAACAGGGGCCCGTCGCGGACGACCGTGAAGCTCTGCACCTCCCCCACCTCGTCGTACCAGCCGGTATCTTTCGAGGAGGCGGCCACATTGCTCAGCACCTTCTGCCGGGGCTCGCCGAAGCTGACACCACGGATATACCCGTCGCGGAACTCCACGTCATACGCTACGCAATGGACGGCAGTCAGCTTGTCATCCCAGCCTCCGCCGGCACGCGGCTCGTGGCGCGCGGTGTCGAGGCCGTCCATGTAGATGCGACAGGCGGCACCGGCGCCGGCCTCGAGCACACCCCGGAGCTGCCACACCAGCTCCGGCCCGGTATCCCCGTCGGGGACGTACTGGGACGTGCAGATCACGGGCGCGTCGGCGTCACTGCCACGGCGCACCACACGGATGGCGGCCGGGTCGGCCTTGCCGGGCTTGCCGAGGCGCGCACGCTCGGCGTCGAGGTCGAAGGGTATGTGCACGATGGGTGCCACCTGCCGGGCGTTCCCGGCCTGCACCGTCACGTCGATGTAGCTGTCCCACAGTGCCCAGTTGGGCTCGACCATGACTCTCACGGCGGCCACGTTGTCGGCGCGGCACAGCTCGGCGGCGGCATCCTGCGGCTCTGCATGGACGGAGTAGGACAGCTCCCCTTCGTAGCGGGAAGTGTCGACGGTCAGAGGCACGGTCACGGTGGCACCCGCCGGGACGTCGACGGCAGTCGCGGCGACCTCACGGGCACGGTTGCCGTCCTCCAGCACCAGGCTGACCTTGACCCCCGCCGCGGCCTTGCCGCCGAGGTTGGTGACCGGGACCTTGAACGCGACGGGAGTGCCCTGCCTGGGGGCTGCCGGCTCGGGGGTCGGCGGGCGGGCAACCATGATCTCGGCGTGGCCGGCGAGTGCCGCCGGCGGGAGCAGCACGTACGAAGCCGGGAGCTCGGAGCTGGGGATCAGCAGCATCTCGCCGCGCTGGTTGAGGGTGCGGGTCAGCCGCACAGTCGTCCCCTCGCTGTCGAGCTCAAGCACGCGCCACTGGCCGACCCCGGCTTGCGGACATAGGTACGTCGCGTTGAGTCGCAGCCAGCGGGTGCCCTCCGCGGAGAGCACCCGGAGCCGGTCGGGGCCCTCACGGCGCACGGTCTGCGCCAGCCCCCCCGACGCCTCCACGACTCCGGGCAGGTCGCCCTCGACGTACAGATAGTCGCCGCTGCGGACGTAGGTGACGAGGCTACTCCGCTTGTCCTCTCCCGGCTCGGCCGGCGCTTGTGCCGCGGCACGGTAGTCCTCCGGCCGCCACTTCCTGCTGACGCGCCACTGCTCGATGCGCGGGCCCTTCGCATAGAAGCCATACTGGGGGAGCACGAAGTCGCCGGTATCGCGCTTGAGGGTCCATGGCTGCTCGCCGAAGTTCACCCACACCGCGGTGCCATCGCCGAAGGTCGTCTTCTGCACGGCACGGTCGTCGGTGACGAACTCGTGGCTGAGCATCTCCTCGAACGCGACCTGCTCTGCCAGCTTGCAGGTGTTGCGGTAGCTCTCCAGCAGGCGGGCACGCAGCTCGGGCTTGCTCCAGTCATAGCTGTAGGGCTTGTTCACCCAGTAGAGCGGGACGGTTCCGTACAGGACGTTGAAGGCATCCTGCTTGTAGCCGAGCTCGGGAGCAACCTGCCGGAGGTGGCCGGTGCTGTCGCCCCAGTACCACGTCGAGACGACGCAGTCATGGAACACCAGCTCCCACAGCGGGTAGCGGTTCTTCTCGCCCAGCCCCCACTCGAGGTAGTTCTTGCCGATCTTCTCGCGGCTGTCGGGCAGCTCGAGGCCGACATGCCCCGCCGGCCACGAATAGAAGCCCCCGCTTTGCATCCCCTCCCAGTAGTTGTAGATGTCCGCGCCATACCAGCGCCCGTGCTCGCCCCCCAGCACGAGGTTGAGCTCGTTGCCAACATAGCGTGCCAGGCGGCGGCGCGCCTCGCGGTCATCGGTTCGCACCAGCGGGTGCGTCGGGCTGTAGCACTCGACCATGCCACAGGCAGTGGTGACGTCGATGAAGCGGGCATTGTAGGGGTACCTCGCCAGGTCGGGGGGGATCCACTTGCGGGCCACCGACTCGAACAGGGCGGTGCAGCGCTTCATGAACTGCTTGGGGTTGGTGCCCTTCGTCAGCCAGGCCTTCATCGGGTCACCGTTGGCCAGCACCATCGCATCGGTGGCCGTCTTGAAGTCCCCGTAGCGCCCGGTGTCGCCCTCAAAGGCATCCTCGTAGTTATCGTAAACACTGATCAGATAGCCGAGGGCCTTGATCGCCTCCATGTCCGCTGCCGCCTGGGGGCCGTTGACGAGCATGCGGTCGATGCCCGCGGCCTTCGCCTCGCGGCAGAACTTGAGGTCACAGCGCCCCCAGACGTCCGGCGCCCCCGGCAGTCGCGCCAACGCCGGCTTCGTCTTCAGCTTCTCCTTCTGGGTGACGAGGAAGCCATGGGCGCGGGCGTAGTCGCGGTAGCGCTTGCAGATGCTGACATGGCCGCCCCCCTGGGTGAAGGCATAGCGCACGGTGCGCGGGGCGGCGAACTTACCCTTGATCGGCAGGTGGTACGCGCTCGGAACCACCAGCGCCTTGCCCCCCGCCCGGACCTTGTCCAGCCGTGCCGCGCCATTGTCGCACGAGGTCGGCAGCTCCCACAGCAGCAGGTAGCCGAGGGTGCCGTCGGTGAGACCCACCCACGGCATGTCGAGGCTGCCACTGGTCGACCAGGTCTCGCCGGCCATGGCCGACCCGTCCGTGGGAACGCCGATCCCGTCGCAATAGCGAGAGCCGAGGATGCGGCCGCCCGGCCGGTCGAGCACCAGCGGGTTGAGCACCGTGAACGTCCCGACTACGGCCTGGGGATCGTCGGCCGCCACCGTGAGCACGAGGTCCGGCGTGTCGCCGTCGAGGGCGAGCGTGACGGTCGCCGGGAGCTCCTTGCCCGCCGCGCGCACCACCGTGCGGAAGGCCATCGCTCCCGGGACTTGCGCCTCCGCCGGCAGCGGCTGCAGGGAGGCGGGCGGAGTCGGCCGCGCCGCCGGCGCCTTCCCGTCCGCGCCCGCCAGGGTCGCCTGCACGAAGGTGGCGGGGTTGGAGTGTGCCCACCCGATGGGGTAGTAGAGCTGCCCCTCGCGCCCCTGCGTGCCATCACAGTCATTCACACCGAGGGCGAAGCGGAACTGGCCCCCGATCCCTCGCTTGTAGGCCTCGGCGAGGATGCGAGCCGGCACTCGCACCTCGAGCACATAGCCGCCCTCGGTCGCCCGGTACGCCGCCGTGCCGTCTCTCACCTCCGCGCCCTGCAAGACCAGGTTGGTCCCCCACGGGCCGAAGCGAACCGCGTACTGGTCGCCATTGACCCAGAACTCGACGCTGTCACGCTGCCACCACTCGCTCTCCTGCGGGCCGCAGGGCACGAGTCGGTCATCCTTGACCTCGAGGCCGAGGTACAGCCCTTCCGCCGCCCACACCACGCGCGCCCGGGCACTCAGATCGGCCGGCCCGTCGACCTTGCGGGCATCGGCCACCATGTCGGGGGTGATCGCGATCGTGGCGCCCTGCTCGCCCCAGTCGCTGAGGTCACCGTCGATCGCGGGAGCCTTCGCGGCCGCCGGGATTGCCAGCAGCATGGGTGCCTGGGCCTCAGTGTCCGGCCCCCGCCACAGATAGCCACTGCCCTTGTCGAGCACCTGGAACCGCCCGGCCGCGGCGTTCACCTCGACCCGCAGCCAGTTGTTCTCCAGCGACCACAGGTCGCCGCGGTGGGTCGCCGTGGGTGCCCCCAGGCACCCCGTGGCGATGAGCAAGACTGCTACAGCGAATGCCGGCTTCATGGACCTCATCCTCTCAACTGTGGTGGCAGCGTGGCGGCTGTCAGCGGCCGATGCGATCGCCGACCGGAATCACGAAGCCAAGGCGGTGACGCACCCCAAAGAGCATGGCAAGCGCCTCCTGTCGAGGAGTCTCCGGCATCGTCTCGTCGGGGGGGAGGTTCGGCATCGGCGGCGAGAGGGCCTTCGAGGGAACGTGTTCGTCGTGGGGAACCCACTACCCCCGGGGGGCGCCGCCGGTCCGCAGTAGGCGACTGCCTGCAGGTCTGCCGCTGCTACTCGCCCGGTACGACCCCGAACCCCTGCTCCGCGAAGTGCCCATCGAGGGCAAAGGCTCTCGTGACGCCGAGCTCGCGCATCACCGCGAAACTCGTGCAGTCCACCAGGCTGAGATCTCGACGACTTGCCGTCAGCAGAGCCGCGAGACCCGCTTCGTGCTGCTCGGGCGTGACCCACCATACTCCCAGGGCGGGCGCACCCTCCACCTGGAAGCGCCGCAGGTAGTCCATTCCACAGCGACGCTGCAGCAACGTGCAAGTCTCAAGCAGGACGTAGTTGGTCGTCAGCAGCGCCTCACCGCCGTCTAGCAGGTCGGCCCAGGCACGAGTGGCGACCTCATGTCGACTGTCAGCGGCGACCATCACCGCCATGATGGCGGACGTGTCCACGAACACGCTCACCGATCATACGCCTCCTCCAGGTAGTCGTCGTGACGGATGGAGATGTCCGCCGGGCCGCACTTGACCATCCCGGCGATCCCCAGCGCCCGCCGTCGCACTTCCTCCTCCCCGGGCTCGTGCTGGCCCCGGATGAAGGCGTCGATGCTCTGGCGAACGACCTCGGCCATTGAGACCCCGCGCTGCGCGGCGAGGCGCTTCAGGGTCACCGCCTGATCGGGAGTCAACTGGATCTGTGTGCGTACCATTGCAGGCCTCCGAAATGCTTACACTCTGGCACTTATGATAACACCACCGCGTGGCAGCATCAAGCACCGTCGCCCTCGCCCCCACCCCATCCCCCTGTTGCTGTCCGTGACAGGTGTCTGCCGACCACGCGGCGAACTCACCCCTCGCACACAGACTCCGTTTTCACGTGGGAGAGGGAAAGCGATGCCCGAGCCGCTCGTCTACATCAGTGGTCAGTACTACCCCGAAAGCGAAGCCAAGGTCTCCGTCTTCGACTCCGCGGTCATGCTCGGCGACACGGCAACGGAATCGACTCGCACCTTCGGTCAGCAGCCGTTCAAGCTGTCCGCGCACGTCCGGCGCCTCTACCAGTCGCTGAAGGTCATGCGCATCGACCCGGAGCTCACACCGGAGCAGATGGAGGAGGTCACGCTCGAGGTCTGTGCCCGCAACCTGCCACTCTACCCGCCCGGGGAGGACATCTGGCTCGTGCACAACGTCTCGCGCGGCGGCTACCCACCCTCCGGCGACCAATCGACGCGGCGGGCCGCCACGATCATCATCCACACCGCCCCGATGAACCTGGACTACTGGGCGGAGTTCTACGTGCGCGGCTGCCACGCCGTCACGCCGTTCTCGCGCATGATGCCGGCCCAGTGCCTGGACCCCAAGATCAAGAACCGCAGCCGCGGCTCCTACACGCTGGCCGAGCTGGAGGTCAAGCTGGTCGACCCCCGCGCCCAGGGCATCATTCTCGACACCGACGGCTACCTGGCGGAGAACAAGGGCGGCAACTTCTTCGTGGTCCAGGACGGTGTGCTCAAGACCCCGCCTACGTGGCAGGCGCTGGCCGGCGTGACGCGCCAGACGACCATCGAGATCGCGCAGCGCAAGCAGGTCCCGGTCGAGGTGACTCCGCTGCAGCCGTACGATGTCTATGTCGCCGACGAGGCCTTCTTCACCAGCACCCCGTACTGCATCATGCCCGCCACCCGGTTCAATGGCCTGGCGGTGGGAGACGGTCGCGTCGGGCCGGTGACACAGCGCCTGCTCGGCGGCTGGAGTGAGTTGGCCGGGTTCGATATCGTCGACCGGGCCCTGCGCCACCTTGAGCCACCGCTACGCGACGAGCTGCTCGCCGAGCGCACCTAGAGACCCGGCCGGAAAGCCCACTTCCGGCCGTGTCTCTAGCGACGAGATGGCTGTGAGTGGCTTGTGCGGGCCTCTGAGCGTAGCGGCGCGGCCTCAGAACGGCTCTTCGGCCGCTCCTCTAGAGATCCAACCGTCGTTGCCCGGGTCCCCAGACTCGTCGTGTGGAGGTCTACTCCCATGGCCCGAACCGGCGCTCTCGCGCTCTGCATCCTGTGCACGGTTGTCGTCGTGGTGAGCGGCTGCCCGCCGCGGTCGACCCCCGCATCCCCGCCGGCGCCGCCCAGTACCGCTGCCGCCGGCGATCGTGCCTCCGCCCCCTCCGGCGGCGACGAGGTCGTGCTGGGCGCTGTCATGCCGAACACCGGCTCCTTTGCGACCTTCGGGCAGTCCTCCACGAAGGCCATGCGGATGGCCGTTGACGAGCTCAACGCCGCCGGGGGTGTCACCGGCCGGCAAGTCCGCCTCGTCGTAGAGGACGACCAGTGCAAGCCCGAGGAGGCCGCGAATGCGGCCCTCAAGCTGATCCAGCAGGACCGCGTCGTCGGCATCATTGGCGAGATCGTCAGCTCCAACAGCCTGGCCGCAGCGCCGATCTGTCAGACGAACCAGACCCCGATGGTCTCCCCCGCCTCCACCAACCCCGCGGTGACCCAGAAGGGCGACTGCATCTTCCGTGTCTGCTTCACGGACGACTTCCAGGGACTGGTGATGGCTCGCTTCGCCACCCAGACGCTGAAGGCGAAGACGGCGGTGATCCTCGCGGACGTCAACAGCGACTATTCCCGCGGTCTGAGCAGCGTCTTTGGGACTGTCTTCGCGGAGGCCGGCGGCCGCGTGCTGGCGGAGGAGTCCTACAGTCAGGGCGACCGCGACTACCGCGCCCAGCTCACCAAGTTCAAGCCCCTCAAGCCGGACGTCATGTACGTCCCGGGCTACTACGGCGAGGTGGCCCTGGTCCTGTCCCAGGCACGGGAGCTGGGCTTGACGGCGACCGGTCTCGGCAGCGATGGCTGGGACTCCCCCAAGCTTGTGGAGGTCGCGGGTAGCGCTGCCGAGGGTGGCTACTTCTCCAACCACTACAGCAAGGATGACCCCAATCCGGTCGTCCAGAAGTTCGTGGCCGGTTTTCAGGCCAGGTACAACGAGGTGCCCGACGCACTGGCGGCGCTCGCGTACGACGCCGTCGGCGTCGTCGCAACAGCCCTCAAGGCCGCCGGGAAGGCCGAGCGGACGACCCTGCGCGCGGCGCTGGCCGGCACCCGCGACTTCGCCGGCGTCACCGGGCACATCACCATCGACGCGGCACGCAACGCGCGCAAGTCGGCCGTCGTGTTGACGATCAAGGGTGGCAAGCAGACGTTCGTACAGACCGTCCAGCCCTGACGTGAGGGCCCAAGTGACTGCCCATGCTGCAGCAGCTCGTCAACGGAGTCGCGCTCGGCGCCATGTACGCCCTGATTGCCCTGGGCTACACGATGGTCTACGGCGTGCTCAAGCTGATCAACTTCGCTCATGGCGAGGTGTTCATGTGCGGGGCGTTCGTCGGCCTCCTGGCGCTCGGGGTGCTCCACCTCCCGCTGGCCGGCGCCCTGCTCGTAGCGATGGCCGCCGCCGCGGTGCTGGGGGTGGCGATCGAGCGGTTCGCCTACCGGCCGCTCCGGCAGGCCCCCCGCCTGGCTGTGCTCATCGTCGCGATCGGGGTGTCTCTGCTGCTGCAGAACCTTGGCGTGCTCGTGGTCGGGGCGGCACCCCGGGTCTACCCCGCGACGATCTCGGCAGCGCCCCAGCCGTGGCTGGAGGAGCGCGTCGGCGTCGTCGTGACCGGACAGCAGGCGTTCATCGTCGGAGCCACGCTTGTCGTGCTGGTTCTGCTGTCGCTCCTGGTCGCGCACACGCGGATCGGCAAGGCGATGCGGGCCGTCGCCGAGGACCGCCAGGCTGCACAACTGATGGGCATCAACGTTGACCGCGTGGTCGCCTTCACCTTCGGCCTGGGATCTGCCATCGCGGCGGTCGGCGGGGTGTGCTATGGCATCTACTACCGCACTGCCGACCCGCTGATGGGGTTCATGCCCGGGATCAAGGCCTTCGTCGCAGCGGTGCTGGGGGGCATCGGGAGCATTCCCGGCGCCGTGGTGGGCGGCGTCCTGCTGGGGGTGGTCGAGACCGGCGTGAGTAGTGTCACGATCCACGCATCCCCCACCGTGAGTGTGAGCGGCTCGACACTGCGCGACGCCGTGGCGTTCGCCGTGCTCATCATCATTCTGCTCGTGCGCCCGACGGGGCTTGTGGGGCACAGCGCGCGGGAGAAGGTGTGACGGCGTGAGCAGTCCCCCCGGCCCGCGGCATCCACTGCTCCGGCTTGCCGGCTGCCTCGGCGCCGCGCTGGCACTGGCCGCGCTCAGCACCGTGGCGTCCCGGATCCTCAACCCCTATCTCGTCCAGATCCTCGTGTTCGCCGGCTGCAATATCATCCTCGCCGTGGGCCTGCACCTGATCAACGGCGTCGCCGGCCAGTTCTCCCTCGGCCATGCCGGCTTCATGTCCATCGGGGCCTACCTCGCCGCCGGCATCTCCGTCGCCTGGGGGCAGGCCTGGCTGGCGCGCTTTGCCGGGACAGCGGCGCAGACACTCTTGACCGGCGGCTACATGCTGGGCCTGATGGTGGTCGGGGGATTGGGTGCCGCAGTCGTCGGGCTGCTGGTGGGCCTCCCCTCCCTGCGCCTGCGCGGCGACTACCTCGCCATCGCCACCCTGGGGTTTGGCGAGATCATCCGCGTCGTGCTGCTGAATGTGGAGGCGGTCGGCGGGGCGCGCGGGCTCAGCGGCATCCCCCGCTACACCAGCCTGTTTCTCGTGTGCGGGGCCGCAGTGCTGTGCCTGCTCGCCGTCCGCAACCTGCTGCAGTCGGTGCACGGACGTGCGCTGCTCGCGGTCCGCGAGGATGAGACCGCGGCGGAGGCGCTGGGTATCGACTGTGCCCGCTACAAGACCGCGGCATTCGTGATCGGCGCGTTCATGGCCGGCGTTGCCGGATGCCTCTTTGCCCACTACCTGCAGTTCATCCACCCGCGCGGGTTCGATTTCATGAAGTCGGTCGAGCTCGTGCTCATGGTGGTGTTGGGGCGGGGGACGCTTGGCGGGGTGGTGGTGGCGGCAGTGGCGCTCACACTCGTGCCGGAGGGCCTGCGGCAGGTCAAGGACTTGCTGCACCTCACAACGGACCCGCGCATGGTCATCTATGCCGCCCTGCTGATCGCGGTGATGCTGATCCGCCCGCGCCGCCGCCCGCGACCCGCGGCCTGTGATCGCGCCGAGGAGGCAGCCAATGCCTGACGGCAGTCTCCTCGAGCTGGACGGCTGCACCGTGTGCTTTGGCGGCCTCACGGCCGTTGCCGACCTGAGCATGACGGTGGGTGCTGGTGAGCTGGTGGCGCTCATCGGCCCCAACGGGGCCGGCAAGACCACCATCTTCAACGCCATCACCGGAGTGTACAGCCTGGCGGCGGGCGCCATCACCTTCGCCGGCCGCCGGCTTGCCGGGCTGCGACCCCACCGCATTGCGCGCCTCGGGGTCGGCCGCACGTTCCAGAACATCCGCCTGTTCCGCGGGCTGTCGGTGCTTGACAACCT
>CAZIWQ010000002.1:0-3762 GCA_964542355.1 uncultured Armatimonadia bacterium | reverse complement strand
TTCCGCGCACGCCTTTTTCAACGCCGCGCCGGCGCCCTCGGCGGGCCCGACGCCGGCCGCTGCCGGGCAGGCCCATCCCCGCGCACCGCCGTCATCTTGCCGCAACGCCGGCACGCGATTTGCATCGCATGCTGCGCGCCGCCGTGCGTGGCGGGACCTGGGGCGCGACGGAGGCCCGCATCGAGCGGCAGGCGCGCGAGCTGCTGGGCCTGTTCGGGATCGCCGACTGTGCCGACGAGCTGGCGGGGAGCCTGGCGTACGGCGCGCAGCGCCGCCTGGAGATCCTGCGCGCCCTCGCCGCCCGCCCGCGCCTGCTCCTACTCGACGAGCCCACGGCGGGGATGAACCCCGCCGAGACAGGCCATCTCATGGCGCTGATCCGCCACCTCGTCGGCGAGGGTGAGCTGACCATCATGCTCATCGAGCACGACATGCGGGTGGTGATGGGGATCTGCGACCGCGTCGTGGTGCTCAACTACGGACGTCAGATCGCCACGGGTACGCCGCGCGAGATCGCGCACGACCCCGCGGTCATTGCGGCCTACCTGGGTGAGCCCGGAGGCTGACAGCCTCCCCGGAGCGACCGGCCGGGCGACGCAGCGCCGGCCATCGGTACCACACGGCGCCCGTGGCCTGGAGTCGTTATGTGCGGCTGTCATCCTGAGCGCCCGTCCCGCGTGGCGGGACAGCGAAGGATCTGCTAGAGACCCGGCCGAAAAGGCCACTTCCGGCCGGGCCTCTAGCGCCAAGATGGCTGTGAATGGCCTTTGCGAGCCTCTGAGCGTAGCGTCGCGGCCTCGGAACGACTTGTCGGCCGCTCTGACAGATTCCAAGGCGCCTGTACGCGAGACCAGATCCTTCGTCGCTGCGGCTCCTGCGGAGCCGCATGCGCTCCTCAGGATGACGTTGGCGAGGAAGCGCGGGCTCCCACACGGTCCGCGGCAGGCCGAAGAGCAGCGGAGGCCACATGCTGAGCCTACGTGAGCTTGATGTCCACTACGGAGCGATCCAGGCCCTCCACCGCGTCTCCCTGGACATCGCGGCGGGCGAGGTCGTGACACTGATCGGCGCCAACGGCGCCGGCAAGTCAACCTTGCTGCGCGCGATCTCGGGGCTCGTGCCGCGCAGCGGCGGCGAGGTCCGCTTCGAGGGGGTGTCCCTGGTCCGCGTGCCGCCGCACGAGATCGTGCGGCGCGGCATCTGTCACGTGCCGGAGGGGCGCCGCGTGTTCGCCGGCCTCACGGTGGCCGAGAACCTCGAGCTCGGCGGGTATCTCGAGCGCAGCCGCCAGGCGTTCGCAGCATCGCTCGGGGAGGTGCTCGAGCTCTTCCCGCGCCTCGCCGAGCGACGCCGCCAGCGAGCGGGGACCCTGTCGGGCGGGGAGCAGCAAATGCTGGCCATCGGCCGGGCGCTGATGGGCCGCCCGCGTCTTCTCCTGCTCGATGAGCCCTCCCTCGGCCTGGCACCCAACCTCGTGCAGGCCATCTTCGGCGTCATTGGCGACATCCGCCGGCGCGGCGTGACCATCTTGCTGGTCGAGCAGAACGCCCACATGGCCCTGCGGGTGGCCGATCGCGGGTATGTGCTGGAGGCGGGACGCGTGGTCCTCGCCGACACTGCGGCGGCACTGGCCGCCGATCCGCGTGTCCGGGCCGCCTATCTCGGCGAATGAGCCGGCTCCGCGCGCCGCGTCGTCACAACGGTGGTCTCCATCGCGTTGTGGGGTACGCGGCCGACGCGGGGCTCCTCGTAGCAGGCCGCCAGGACATCCAGCGCCGCCTGCACCAGCTCGCGGCGGTGCCGGGTCACGAACTTCACCGTCATCACCGCGGTGCCTCCGGGGCGCACCAGCGGGGCGAGCTCGCACAGCACGCGCGCCGACGCATCCGGATCCATGTTCATGTCATCAGTGACCACGTCGAACAGCCCCAGGTCCCCCACCTCATCCAGCCGCTCTGAGCGCAGCGGTAAGTGCCGGACGTTGGGCAGGGCCACGACGGTCGCGTCGAGCACCGCGGGGTCCACCGCAACCACCTCGGCAACGTGCTCGGCGAGGACCTTCGTCCAGCCGCCAGGCGCGGCGCCGATGTCCAGTGCCCGCCCGGCCGGTGGCAGCGCCAGCTCAAACTGCGTGATGATCTCGCGCAGCTTGAGCTCCGCCCGGTTCAGCGGCCGCGTCCCCGGGGCGTACTTGCGCATCCGTGTGATCTCCTTGCGCACCAGCTCATCGTTCCAGGCCACCCCGAGGAAGGCGAAGTCCTGAAACACCTCCACCATCACGACCTGCTCCGGCGCCTCGAGGCTCACGGGAGCCCCCGTGCGCTCGGCCACACGCACCCCCACGGCCATGGCCGCCTGTTGCGAGGTCCACTCATGGTCCCCCCGCCGGTTGCACACCGCGCGGAACGGTGCTCCCGCGCTCGGGCCGGGCAGCAGATCCGAGGCGCACGCCAGGGTCTCCAGGTGCTCGCACCCCTTGCCGATCGCGCACCGGACATGCAGCGGGGTGATGTGCCCCACACACTCGGTCGTCAGGTTGGCCAGCAGCTCCAGCGCCGTCGCCTGGTCATCATCGCACGTCAGCAGCAGGTTGCCGCGCAGGAACAGAGCGCGCACCTGGGGGCCGTGCAGTGGCCCGCGCAACTCGTCTTTCGCCTTCTGTTCCCACCCCGCGGCACAACTGACCAGGAAGGTCGTCTTCGCCAGTTGCTCGATGTCCATGCAGGTCTCCCTCACCCGACGGTCGAATCGACATGCGCCCGGCAGGCAGTGCCCGCCATCCCCTGGCCGCGCACCGCCCGCCGTCCGGACTGCGTGACGCAACATCCCAGGATCGAGGCCCTATCATGATACCCGAGACCGTAGCATGGGTCGAGCTTGCCGATGGCCCCGCGGTGCGCATGGTCGACCAGACCGTGCTGCCCGGCACCGAGAAGATCATTGACTGCACTACGGTGGAGCAGGTCTGCGAGGCGATCCGCAGCCTGCGCGTGAGGGGTGCTCCGGCCATCGGGTGCGCCGCGGCGATGGCGATGGCCCTGTGCGCGGCACGGAGCACCCACAGTGCCATGCCCGCGCTGCGGGAAGAGCTGCGCGCCGCGCGGGAGGCCCTCGCGGCGACACGCCCCACGGCGGTGAACCTGTTCTGGGCGCTCGACCGGATGGCCGCACTGCTCGCGATCGGCGCGACGCCGGCGGAGCTGTCCGCGGTCCTGCTGGCGGAGGCGCTCCGCATCACCGCCGATGACCTCGCCCGTTGTCGCCGCATCGGGCAGCACGGCGCGGACCTGATCCCGGCGGGGTCGAACGTCCTCACCCACTGCAACGCCGGGGCCCTCGCCACCGCCGGCTACGGCACCGCGCTCGGTGTCATCCGCGCCGCGTTCGAGCGGCACGGCGACCTCCATGTGTGGGTGGATGAGACGCGCCCGCTGTTGCAGGGGGCGCGCCTCACCGCCTGGGAGCTGATGCGCGACGGCATCCCCTGTACCGTGATCTGCGACAACATGGCCGGCAGCCTCATGAAGCAGGGGAAGGTCGATCTGTGCGTCGTGGGTGCCGACCGCATCGCCGCCAACGGCGATGCCGCCAACAAGATCGGCACCTACGCCGTGGCCGTGCTGGCCGCGCACCACCGCATCCCGTTCTATGTGGCGGCCCCGCTGTCGACCGTCGACTGGTCGCTCGCGACGGGGGCGCAGATCCCGATTGAGGAGCGCGCCGGCCGCGAGGTCACGCACCTGGGCGGCCTGGCCGAACGCG
>CAZIWQ010000001.1:7359-30882 GCA_964542355.1 uncultured Armatimonadia bacterium | reverse complement strand
TTGTGAAGGTCGTGCAGTAAGGACCGGCGGCCGGGGGCGTAGCGCCGCGAGGCGCTGCGCCGGGCTGCGTGCCACTCGGGCACGGGCCACACACACAAAAGGGGAGCCCCTCCCATGGCGAAGACCGCGAGCATTCGGATCAAGCTGAAGGCATTCGACCACGAGATTCTGGACCGTTCCTGCCAGAAGATTGTTGAGACGGCGGAGCGGACGGGCGCGCGCGTGGCGGGGCCGGTGCCGTTGCCGACCGAGAAACACGTGCACTGTGTGGTGAAGCCGACGGCGCTGGGGCGCAGTTCGCGCACCATGGAGCACTTCGAGATCCGAGTGCACAAGCGGCTGATCGATATCCTCGAGTCCACGGCTCGCACGGTGGACGCGCTGATGAAGCTCGATCTGCCCGGTGGGGTCGATGTGGCGATCAAGACGAGCGCCGGCTAGCCCACCAGCGGCGCATCAGGCCTACCGGCTGCCCCGGGCAGCCACTCGCGTGCGGACCCTCGGCGACATGAGCGGTGACAGCAATGGCACAAGTCATACTCGGCAAGAAAATCGGCATGACCCGCATCTTCAACGATGAGGGCAAGCAGGTAGCCGTCACGGTGATCCAGGCCGGTCCGTGCGTGGTCGTCCAGCGCAAGACCGAGGCCACCGACGGCTATGAGGCGATCCAGGTTGGCTTCGAGGACAAGAAGCGCAGCCGCACCAACAGCCCGATGACCGGCCACTTTGAGAGCCGGGGCATCGCGCCCAAGCGCTATCTCCGCGAGTTCCGCCTCGAGCCCGGCGAGACCTACGAGGTGGGCCAGCAGATCACGGTGGCCGGCTTCGCCAAGGGCCAGATCATCGACATCGCGGGCACCTCGCGGGGGAAGGGCTTTGCCGGCGGCATGAAGCGCCACGGCTTCCGTGGCGGTCCGGCTACCCACGGCTCGAAGGTGCATCGCGCTCCGATGTCGGGTGGCGCCACCGATGCCGCGCGCGTCTTCAAGGGCACCCGCAAGCCCGGTCAGATGGGCAACGTGCGCGTCACCGCACAGGCGATCCGGGTGCTCGACGTTGACCCCGACAGCAACCTGCTCGTGGTGAAGGGCTCCGTGCCGGGGGGTACCGGCGGACTGCTGATCATTCGCGGGCGCTAGCGGAGCGGCCCCCGAGCCGTCCGGTGGCCGCGGCGCCGTGCCGCGGGGGCCGCCCCGCTCGCTCACAGCCATTTTGGTCATAGAGACCCGGGCGGATGGGGCCGTGTCGGCCGGGCCTCCAGTCGCTACGAAGGGATGAACGCAATGCCGCACATGGCGATCTACGATATGGGTGGCGGGAAGGCAGCGGACATCGAAGTGCCCGACGACGTGTTGGGCCTCCCGTTCAACGCCGACCTCGTGCAACAGGCCGTGCTCGCCGCCGACGCCGGGCGCAAGCGGCGCGGCGGGAAGGCCAAGACCCGCGGCGAAGTCGCGGTCTCCGGGATCAAGTGGTACCGCCAGAAGGGACTCGGCCGCGCCCGCCACGGCGACCACGGCGCTCCCGTGTTCGTCGGTGGCGGACAGGCGCACGGGCCGAAGGGGCTCCCGCGCAGCTACAAGATGCCCCGCCGCATGCGCCGCAAGGCTGTCTACACCGCGCTCTCGCAGCGTGCCCGCCAGGGCGCCCTGACCATCGTGGACCAGTTGGAGTTCGACGCGATCAGCACCAAGCGGTTCGTGCAGGTGCTGGCCGACCTGGAGATCACCGGGCGCATCCTGATGCTGCTCAGTGTCACTGAAGCCGCCGACGAAGTGCTCAATAAGAGCGCCCGCAACATCCCCGCGCTGGTCGCCCGCCAGGTGCCGCACTTCAATACGCGCGACGTGCTGTGGGCCGAGGAGATCCTCATCACCCGAGCTGCGCTCGAGCAGTTGACGCAAGGTGGGATCGACAGTGCTCAGTAACGCCGATCTGAACCGTTTCCGCAGCATCATCCTGCAGCCCATCGTCACTGAGAAGTCGATGGGGCAGTCCGAGACCCTCAACAAGTACCACTTCCGGGTGCATCCGGGGGCCAACAAGGTCGAGATCAAGCGCGCCATCGAGGTGCTCTTCAACGTCCGCGTGACGGCCGTCAACACGATGACGGTGCAGGGCAAGAGCCGTCGCCGCAGCTACCGCTACCGCCTGGGCAAGACGGCACACTGGAAGAAGGCCATCGTCACACTGGCGGCCGGCAATTCCATCGAGCTCATCGAGTCCGGCTAGCCGGCGGGACGGTCCGCGCGCCGCCCGCACCATGCACTGATCTGAGGCCAGACAGGAGAACTCCTGATGCCGATCAAGGAACATAACCCAACCTCGCCCGGCCGGCGGTTCTTCGCCAACGTCGACACGTCCGACTTGGACAAGAAGCGACCGGAGCGCTCGTTGGTCGTCCCGCGCAAGCAGAACGCGGGCCGCAACCAGCACGGGCACGTGACATGCCGGCACAAGGGCGGCGGCCACAAGCAACTCACCCGCCTGATCGACTTCAAGCGCGACAAGGACGGCGTGCCGGCGAAGGTGGCGGCCCTCGAGTACGACCCGGGACGCTCCGCCCACATCGCTCTGCTGCACTACGCCGATGGCGAGAAGCGCTACATTCTCGCTCCGGCCGGCATCAAGCGGGGAGACACGCTCGTCTCCGGAGCCGCCGTCCCCGCCCGCCTCGGCAACGCCCTGCTGATCGCCAATGTGCCGGTCGGCACCGTCGTGCACAATGTGGAGCTCAACCCGGGGCGCGGGGGCCAGATGGGCCGCAGTGCCGGGGCCGAGATCCAGGTCGTCGCCAAGGAGGGCAACTACGCCCACCTCAAGCTCCCCTCGGGCGAGGTGCGCCTCGTCTCCACGCAGTGTCGCTGCACCGTGGGCCGCGTGGGCAATGCCGAACACATCAACATTCGCGACGCCAAGGCCGGCCGCATGCGCTGGCGGGGCGTTCGCCCGACCGTTCGCGGGAGCGTCATGAACCCGGTTGACCACCCGCACGGCGGTGGCGAAGGCAAGGCCCCGATTGGGATGGAGAGCCCGCGCAGCCCGTGGGGCTGGAAGACGCTGGGGCGCAAGACGCGCAACCGCAAGAAGCCTTCGAACAAGTACATCGTGCGGCGGCGCACCAAGCGCTAGCGAGGCGCCCGCCGGCCCGCTTGTGGCCGCGCCGCCCGGATCACCACCGCCCAGTGCCGGACACCGCTGGAAGAGCGGTCGAGAAGCCGTTTCGGGGCCGCGGAGCCACGCCAGAATGGCTCTGGAGGGCACTCAGCCGGCCGCTGCGCCTCGGGGGCCGGCCGGAGGTGGCCTTTTCGGCCGGACCCCTAGACCGGAGGATTGCACACCATGTCGCGCTCAATGAAAAAGGGACCGTACGCGGAGCCCAAGCTGCTGGCGAAGATCGAGGCCATGAACGCGCGCGGCGAGAAGCGGATCATCCGCACGTGGTCGCGGCGCTCGACGATCTTCCCCGACATGCTCGGGCACACGATCGCCGTGCACGATGGCCGCAAGCATGTACCCGTCTACGTCACCGAGAACATGGTTGGGCACAAGCTGGGTGAATTCGTCCCGACGCGCACCTATCGGGGAATGCGGCCCTCGCGTAGCGAGCGCACCACCAGCCCGGGCGGCCGCTAGTCGATCCACTCGGGGGCCGGCGCCGCCGCGCGGACCGCGCCACCGATTGACTGTCGTGGGGCTGTGGGCCCGGCGGTCACGATCTCCGCAAAGGAGTCTCACACCAAGATGGAAGTCAGAGCGATCTCCAAGTGGGTCCGGACCGGACCGCGCAAGGTTCGGCGCTTCGTCGACCTGATCCGTGGCAAGGACCTTGCTTCCGCGCGGGCGATCCTGGGTGTTCAGAGCAGCCCGGCCGCCGCGATCCTGCGCAAGACCCTCGATTCCGCGGCCGCGAATGCGGAGAACAACCACGACCTCGACCCGGGCGACCTGCGGGTCTGCCGGGCCTATGTCGACGGCGGGTTCTCGATCCCGCGTGCGCTCCCCAGAGCGCGCGGGCGCGCCGACCGCGTCCGCAAGCCCACCTGTCACGTCACCGTCGTTCTCAGTGACGAGGAAGAGCCGAAGCGCTAGGAGCCTGTCCGTGTGGTCCGCCGACACACACACTCAGCGGGCCTCACGTGCACGATCTTGGGCAGCCAGACCAGCAGCTAGACCGCCGCCGGGCGCAGTCCGGCGGCCCCACTCGGACAGGCTCCTGGCGGCATCTACGCCGTCGGAGTACGCGCAGGGAGTGACCTGAATGGGACAAAAGGTTCATCCGTACGGCCTGCGACTAGGCATCATCCGCCAGTCCACGAGCACCTGGTTCGCAGAGGGCCGGCGGTACCGCGAGAACCTCATCGGTGACGTCAGGATCCGGCGTTTCGTCGATCAGATGCTCAGCAACGCCAGCGTCTCGGGGGTTCGCATCGAGCGCGCGGCCGATACCGTTACCATCACGATCGGGACCGCCAAGCCCGGCATCATCATCGGCCGGGGCGGCCGCGACGTCGAGGTGCTGCGGCAGAAGCTCGAGGCGCTCTGTGGCCAGAAGGTGCGCGTGAACGTGGAGGAGACGAAAGGCCCCGACCTGGATGCCGTCCTCGTCGCCCAGAACATCGCGCGCCAGATCGAGCGTCGAGTCTCCTATCGGCGCGCCATGCGCCAGGCGATCGATCGCGCGATGAAGCTGGGTGCCAAGGGGATCCGCTGCAAGGTTAGCGGCCGCTTGCAGGGCGCCGAGATCGCTCGCACCGAGGCGATGGGGCCGGAGGGACGCGTGCCGCTGCACACTCTGCGCGCTGACGTCCAGTATGGCCTCGCCGAGGCCCGCACCGGCTATGGGCACATCGGCGTCAAGGTGTGGATCTACAAGGGCGACATCCTCCCGCCACGCAAGGTGAAGGCTGCCGACCTGTACGTGCCGGAGGAGGAGACGGAGCCGGCAGACG
This sequence comes from uncultured Armatimonadia bacterium, assembly GCA_964542355.1. Classification (GTDB taxonomy): domain Bacteria; phylum Armatimonadota; class Zipacnadia; order Zipacnadales; family JABUFB01; genus CAZIWQ01. The sequence goes on along the minus strand of CAZIWQ010000001.1, from coordinate 25,927 downwards.
GGGCTGCGGCCGCCCGCGCGGCCGTCCCGCCCACGGCCGACGCGGCTCCGGTGGCGGTCGCTGCGCCCGCCGAGCCCGCCGGACTTGAGGAAGCACTCGTCGATCAGGCGACCGCCGCCCCCGCGGTGCAGACGCCCCCCGTAGCCGACGAGCCGATCGTCATTGCTGAAGCCATCGAGGAAGGGGAGGGCGCGTCGTCATGTTGATGCCCAAACGTCAGAAGCACCGCAAGCACCACCGAGGTCGCATGACGGGCCTGGCCCGGCGCGGCTCCTCCCTCAACCAGGGCGAATACGGCCTGCAGGCGCTCGAGCCCTGCTGGATGACCAGCCGCCAGATCGAGGCGGCCCGCGTCGCCATCACCCGCACCGCGCACCGCGGCGGGAAGGTCTGGATCCGCGTCTTCCCCGACATGCCGGTGACCGAGACCCCGCCCGAGACGCGAATGGGCAAGGGCAAGGGCACCCCGGCGTTCTGGGTCGCCGTCGTCAAGCCCGGCCGCATCCTGTTTGAGATCGCGGGCGTGCCCAGCGACGTCGCGCACGAGGCGCTGCGCAAGGCCGGGCACAAACTCACCATCAAGACCAAGATCGTGACGCGGGAGGGTGAGTGACATGCCGGACAACGCCAAGACGACCACCGACTTTCTGGGCCAGTTGCGGGACTGCACGAACGCCGAGTTGGAGCTGCGCAAGACGCATATCGTCGAGAGCCTGTTCAACCTGCGGTTCCGCCTCGCCTCCGGACAGATCGACGACCCCAAGCGCGTCCGCAAGTACCGGAAGGCGATCGCCCGCATCGACACGATCCTGCGCGCACGGGAGCTCGGCATCGAGAAGGAAGGAGCCCACTGAGGGGCCTGCCATGAGTGACAAAGTCATCGCAACGCGCGAAGGTGTAGTCGTCAGCTCCAAGATGGACAAGACGGTCGTCGTGGCGGTCGAGCGACTGACGCGCCACCCGATCTACGGCCGCGTCATGCGCCGCACCACGCGGCACAAGGCCCATGACGAGGCGAACGAGTGTAACGAGGGAGACCGCGTGGTCATCCAGGCGTGCCGCCCCCTGAGCAAGGAGAAGTCCTGGCGCGTCGTTGGGATCCTGTCCCGCGCCAAGTAGTGGCAAACCTGGACCGGCATGCCGGGAGGTCAGTCGCGTGAGCTTTCAACCTGACAAGATCCGCAATATCACCCTCGTTGGACACCGCAGTTGCGGCAAGACCAGCCTGACGGAGGCCGCCCTGTTCACCACAGGCGCCGTCCCTCGTCTCGGCACGGTCGATGCCGGAACGGCGACCACCGACTTCGTCCCGGAGGAGGCCGAGCGGAATCTGTCGATCTCGCCCGCCCTGTGCCACGTCGAGGTCGGGGGCACCAAGATCAACATCATCGACACCCCGGGCTATGCGGAGTTCTACGCGGAAGTCCTGCCCTGCCTGTGGGTCGCCGACACCGCGGTGCTCGTGCTCGACGGAGTGGCCGGCATCGAGGTGCAGAGCCGGCGGGTGTATGGTGCCGCGAGGAGCCGCGCGCTGCCCATCATGGCCGTCGTCAACAAGCTCGACAAGGAGCATGCCGACTTCGACGCGGTCATGGCGGCGATGAACGGCACGCTCCCGGGGTGCAAGGCCGTCGCCGTCCAGCTCCCGATCGGGGAGCAGACCGAGTTCCGGGGTGTCATCGACCTGCTCGCGATGAAGGCGGTCATCGGTGCGGGCAAGGACGCCAGTGTGCAGAGCATCCCGGCGGAGCTCGCCGAGGAAGCCCAGGCCGCCCGCGATGCGCTGATGGAAGAGGTTGCCGGCAGCGATGAAGCCCTGATGGAGACATTCTTCGAGAACGACACGCTCACCGATGCGGAGTTGCTGGGGGGCCTGCGGGCCGCGCTGCTCAAGGGGACCCTCATCCCGGTCCTGTGTGCCTCCGGCACCGGGCTGCTGGGGATCAAGAGCCTGCTCGACTTCGTTGTGCAGGCGGCACCCAGTCCCGCCGAGCGTCCCGCATGGCCGGGGCACAAGCCCGATGGCGCAGCCGTGGAGCTCGGTTGCGATCCCACCGCCCCCCTGGCCGCGGTCATCTTCAAGACCATGCGCGACCCGTTCGTCGGCCGGCTCTCGCTGGTCCGTGTCGTGGCGGGCGAGCTGCGCAGTGATTCGCAGGCGGTCAACCCCCGCACCGGACAGCGCGAGCGACTGACCGGCCTGACCCTGATCACCGGCAAGGAGACCACCAACACCGACAGTGTCATGGCCGGGGACATGGGTTGCATGGGCAAGCTCGAGAACTCGATCACCGGCGACAGCCTGTGTGAAGCGCGCAACCCGGTGCTGTTCGACATGCCCGACCTGCCGGTGGGGATGCACTCCGCCTCGATGGCGGCCGAGTCGCGGGCAGACGAGGACAAGCTCTCCGGCGCACTCACGCAGCTTGCCGAGGAGGACATCGGCTTCACGTACGAGCGGATGGCCGAGACCGGCGAGCTGATTGTGCGGGGCTCCGGGCCGCTGCACCTCCAGATCATCAAGGACCAGCTTCTGCGCAAGTTCAAGGTGAGCGTCAACCTGGGCGAGCCGGAGATCCCGTACCGGGAGACTGCACGCAAGACGGTGCGCGTCCAGGGCCGCCACAAGAAGCAGACCGGTGGGCGCGGGCAGTTCGGTGACGTCTGGATCCGCGTGGAGCCGAAGCCGCGCGGCGAGGGCTACGAGTTCGCGAACGAGGTCAGTGGCGGCTCCGTACCCACCAACTACATCCCGGCGGTGGAGAAGGGCGTCCAGGACGGGATGGGCGTCGGTCCGCTGGCCCGCTACCCGATTGTCGACATCAAGGTTGTGCTCGACGACGGCAGCTCGCACCCGGTGGACTCGTCGGACCTCGCGTTCCGGCTCGCCGGCCAGATCGCGATGCGCGCCGCGATGAGCGAGGCGAACCCCGTCCTGCTCGAGCCGGTGGTGGTGGCGGAGGTCACGTGCCCGGAAGAGATCATGGGTGACGTGATGAGCGACTTCAGCGGTCGGCGCGGACGCCTGCAGGGCACCGAGTCGATGGGCGGGGGACTGCACGTCGTGCGAGCCCTGGTGCCGCTCGCCGAGATGCTGACGTACTCCTCCGACCTGACCTCGATGTCGCAGGGACGCGCCAGCTACACGATGGAGATGTCGCACTACGAGGAAGTTCCGGCCCAGGTCCAGGAGGCCATCATCGCCCGCCGCAAGGCCGCCGCCGGGGACGACGAATAGGCTCACCACATGGCGCGCCCTGTGCACTCGCGCCCACGAGGATTACTGCCATGATCCAACACATGACACGTCTGAAGGTTGCGGACAACTCCGGTGTACAGGAGGTCGGCTGCATCCGCATCGTCGACCGTGGCGCCTCGGTCTATGGCAGCCTCGGCGATGAGATCGTCTGCTCGGCCAAGCAGGTTACCCCCCAGAGCCCGATCGCCAAGGGGAGCGTCCTGCGCGCCGTCATCGTCCGCTGCAAGCAGTCGGTCAAGCGTCCCGACGGCACCGAGATCCGCTTCGATGATAACGCGGTCGTGATTGTTGACGACCAGAAGAACCCGCGCTGTACCCGCGTGTTCGGCCCGGTCGCACGCGAGCTGCGGGACAAGCAGTACATGAAGATCGTATCGCTGGCCGAGGAAGTCGTGTAGCCACCTACCGCGGGACACGTGCGCCGATCGCCGGCCGCGTGGCAGGAGAGATCATCCATGACGACACGGGGAAAAATGAAGATTCGCACCGGGGACGAGGTCCTCGTCATCACCGGCAAGGACCGCTCCACCAAGGGGCACCCCCGCCGCGGCAAGGTCATCAGTGTTATCCCGGACAAGGACCGCGTGATTGTCGATGGCATCAACATCACCAAGCGCGCCGTCCGGCAGTCCCAGAAGGTGCGCCAGGGCGGGATCATCGAGTCTCCCGGCCCGGTCCACGTCTCGAACGTGATGCTGGTGTGCCCGTCGTGTGAGGCCCCGACCCGAGTCACGATCCAGCGGGGAGAGCAGGGGCAGCGCATCCGGTACTGCAAGCGCTGCAAGCGCCCCGTCGACCAGTAGCCCGCCGCGGTGGCGGCCACCGGCGGGGGTGTCGGTGGCGCGGCACCCACCATGGTGGACCACCCTCGCAGCAGTAGCCAGTAGCCGTCAGCGGTGGCGCCAGGCGTCCCGCACCAAGCGGCCAGTGAAAGCGTAGGCGAAGACACAGTGGCAGAGAGACCCCGTCTCAAGCAGATGTACGAGGAACAGGTGCGGCCCGCCTTGATGGAGCGGTTCGCCTATCGGAACATCTTCGAGGCCCCGCGCATCGTGAAGGTCTGTGTGAACATGGGGCTGTCGGACGCCAAGAGCGGCCCGGACGCGACGCAGAACCTGGAGGCCGCGGTGCGCGAGATGGCGACGATCACGGGTCAGCGCCCGTCGATCACCCGCGCGAAGAAATCGATCTCCCAGTTCGGCGTGCGCGAGGGGATGAACGTCGGGTGCCGCGTGACGCTGCGCGGCGCGCGGGCGTGGGAGTTCCTCGACCGGCTGTTCAACGTCTCGCTGCCGCGGATCCGCGACTTCCGCGGTCTCAAGCGCGAGGCGTTCGACGGCCGCGGCAACTACAGCATCGGCATCGACGACCAGCTCATCTTCGCGGAGCTCAACTACGACGACGTGAAGAAGCAGCGCGGGATGGACATCACCATCGTCACGACGGCCCCGACCGACGAGGAAGCCGTTGCGCTGCTGGAGGCGCTGGGGATCCCGCTGCAACGGGTCGAGGCCGCATCGTAGCGCCGGTGCCGCACGCGGCCGGCCCCGCCCCCGGGCGGCGCGTCGCGAGGGTCGTGTGCGGCCACACTGAGACGCCGTCCCCCCGGACCTCGGCGGGACACGCGCAGGCGCCTCGCAGGAGCACCACAGGAGGCTATCGAAAGTGGCGAAGAAATCGTGGATCGCTAAGCAAGAGCGAACCCAGAAGTTCGTGGTCCGACAGTACACCCGGTGCGCCATCTGCGGACGAGCGCGGGGCTACATGCGCAGGTTCGGCATGTGCCGCATTTGCTTCCGCGAGAACGCCCTCAAGGGCAATGTCCCGGGCGTGACAAAGTCCAGTTGGTAGCGGGATAGAGGGGTCCCGATCCGGGCCCTGCCGCGCGATCCCACGCATCTGACATACCGATACTGCTAACTGTCGCCCGCCCCGCCAGGGGGCCCAGCAGGAGGAACTGGCATGGCTGCTGTGACCGATCCCATTGCCGACATGCTGACAAGAATCCGTAACGCAGCGAAGGCAAAGCACACGAATGTGCGTGTCCCGGTCTCCAAGATCAAGCTGGAGATAGCCAAGATCCTCCACGAGGAAGGCTACATCCGCGGCTTTCAGCTCGTCGGGAAGGGCCGAGACCTGCGCATCCGTCTGAAGTATGACGAACACCGCGAGCCGATCATCAGGGGCCTGAAGCGCATCAGCAAGCCCGGACGGCGCGTCTACGCCGGCAAGGAAGAGCTGCCACGCGTGCTCGGCGGCTTTGGCGTTGCCATCGTCTCCACCAGCCAGGGCGTCATGACCGCCAAGGAAGCCCGGAAGCGTGGCATCGGTGGCGAGGTCCTGGGCTACATCTGGTAGTTACCGCTTGCGAGGGCGCGATCACAGCGCCGCGTTGGGAGAGAGTCTGGATGTCCAGAGTAGGCTTACAGCCAATCAAACTGCCGGCCACCGTGCAGGCTAGTGTTGAGTCCGGAAATGTCGTCGTCGTCAAGGGGACGGGCGGTCAGCTCCAGCAGCAGGTCGATCCGCTCATCACGGTCAACATCGCCGACGAGACGATTACGCTCGCGCGCGCCGACAATGCCACCAAGACGCGGGCGCTCCACGGCCTGTACCGCGCTCTCATCGCCAACATGGTGACCGGCGTCGCCACCGGCTTCGAGCGCCGCCTCGAGATCCAGGGGGTCGGCTACCGGGCGGACAAGGACGGCGACAGGATCAAGCTGCGCATCGGGTACTCGCACGAGGTCTTCATCGAGCCGATCCCCGGTGTCGAGTTGGCCGTGGAGGGGACCCAGATGATCGTGATCAAGGGGTCCGACAAGCAGGCGGTGGGGCAGATGGCCGCCAGGATCCGCGCCGTGCGCCCGGTGGAGCCCTACAAGGGCAAGGGGATCCGCTACCAGGGCGAGAAGGTGCGCCGCAAGTCCGGTAAGTCTGCCAAGGTGGGCTCCTAGCCCGCCCCTGTCGTACGCCCCGCCGCGGGCGGCTGTGATGGTCTGACCGATCCTGGCGCCGTTTGGCCTGCCAAGCCCCAGAGGTGTGTAACGTGAGCGCTGAAAACGACCGCAAGCTCGCCCGCCGCAAGCGCCAGCTCCGCATTCGCCGCAAGCTGCAAGGCACCGCGGAGCGCCCGCGCCTGTGCATCACCAAGTCGCTGCAGCACATGTATGCCCAGATCATCGATGACCGCGCCGGCACCACGCTGGTCGCGGCCTCCACCCGCGAGGCTGCCATCGCCGACGCGAACGGCCGCACCGGCAACATCGAGGCCGCAACCCAGGTGGGCACGGCAGTCGCCCGGCGGGCCGTCGAGAAGGGGATCTCGCGCGTGGTGTTCGATCGCGCCGGCTGGCCGTACCACGGCCGCGTCAAGGCGCTCGCCGAGGCGGCACGCGAGGCCGGACTGGAGTTCTAGCTCGCGCGCCGGCGGTGCGCGCCGCGCGCACCCCATCGATTGCCCGGCGGCCGCCCGGGGTGGGAGCGACACGGGTGCGGCCCCGGCCCACTGCGCTGACAGAAGAGAGGCAAGCTCATGGCGGAGCACAAACTACGCATTACCCTGACCGGCAGCTATATCGGCTGCACGCAACCCCAGCGGCGCACCCTCCGGGCGCTCGGCCTGCGCAAGCGCGATGATGCGCGCGTGCACGACCCGTCGCCTGTCATCCTGGGGATGATCGATTCCGTCAAGCACCTGGTGTCCGTCGAGCCGGCCCAGTAGACCCCGGCGGGGACGCACCCAGCGCCGGCCAGGGACAGGAGTATACCAATGGAACTTGATGACCTGCAGGGAATCAGCAGCCGCAAGAAGAACCGCAAGCGCGTCGGGCGCGGGCACGGCTCCGGCTCGGGGAAGACCGCGGGCCGCGGCATGAAGGGGCAGCACGCCCGCACCACCGTCCCCCGGGGCTTCCAGGGCGGACAGACCCCTCTCTACATGCGCCTCCCGACCCTGCGCGGCGTAAGCAACAAGGCCCACAACATCGGGATCTTCCGCAAGCGCTACGCCATCATCAACGTGGGACAGTTGGCGCGGTTCGAGGCCGGGACTGAGGTGACCCCGGAGCTGCTCAAGGAACAGGGCGTCGTCAAGAAACTCCTGGACGGCCTCAAGGTACTGGGAGAGGGCGATCTCGACCGCGCCCTGACCGTATCCGCCCACGCCTTCAGCGCAGCGGCCCGTGAGAAGGTCGAGAAGGCGGGCGGCATCGCCCAGGTGATCTTGTCATGAAAGAGCGGCTCGCCTCGCTCGCCCAGGCTATCCGATTGCCCGACGTGCGCAAGCGGATCATGTTTGTGATGTACATGTTCGCGGTGTATGTCGCCTGCGCGTATGTGCCACTGCCGGGCATCGACAAAGCGGCGCTCGAGCGACTGTTCGGCAGCGGAGCCTTCGGGCTCGGGGATATCCTGGACACGTTCGCCGGCGGCTCGCTCAAGCGCTTCTCGGTCCTGGCACTGGGGATCATGCCCTACATCAACGCCTCGATCATCTTCCAGCTCCTCGTGATGGCGATCCCCTCACTCGAAGAGCTCCAGAAAGAGGGCGAGTACGGGCAGAAGAAGATCAACCAGTGGACCAAGTACCTGACCGTCGCGCTCGCGGTCCTGCAGGCCTTCGGGATGGTCAGTTGGTTCCGCTCCGGCGAGGCCTTCACCGGCAACACATACATTCAGTTGTTTGACGTGCTCATGATGACTGCCGGCACCTCCTTCTTGATGTGGCTCGGCGACATGATCACGGAGCGCGGGATCGGGCAGGGCGTCTCGCTGATCATCTTCGTCGGGATCATGACGCGAATGCCCCAGGACATCGCCCAGACGCTGACGCTGTGGAGCAGCGGGCAGATCACCATCGCCAACATCGCGCTGCTCACGCTGATCTTCGTCGCCACCATCTACGGCATCGTGAAGGTCCAGCAGGCGCAACGCAAGATCCCGGTGCAGTATGCCAAGCGCGTCAAGGGGAACAAGGTCTACGGCGGCCAGAGCAGCTTCCTGCCCCTGCGCGTCAACCAGGCCGGCGTGATCCCGATCATCTTCGCGATCTCGATCGCGCTGTTCCCGGCCACGATCGCCCAGTTTGTCGGCAGCCCGAACGTGGTCGAGACCATCTCCAGAATCGGGATCAAGGAAGAGACGATCCAGAACGCCATCTTCGCGATCGTGCAGTTCACGACCCCGGGGCAGAACGGCTTCGCCTCGCTCCTGTACTTCGTCCTGGTGATCCTGTTCACGTATTTCTACACCGCGGTCACGTTCAATCCGGAGCAGATCGCCGAGAACCTGCAGAAGAATGGTGGCGCGATCCCGGGCATCCGCCCCGGTGAGCGGACCCGCGACTACCTTGACAAGATCCTGTACCGCATCACCCTCGCCGGCGCTCTGTTCCTGGGCGTGATCGCCATCATGCAGTACTACGTAGGCGACATCACGCAGGTGAACACCTTCGGCCTGGTGGGTGGCACCTCCCTGCTCATTGTTGTCGGTGTGGCGCTCGATACGATGCAGCAGGTCGAGGCGCAGCTCCTGATGCGCCACTACAAGGGGTTCCTGTCCTAGAGACGCGGCCGAAAAGGCCACTTCCGGCCGGCCCCCGAGGCGTAGCGGCCGGCGGAGTGCCCTCCCCCATTGTGGAGTGGCCTCGCGGCCCCAGAACAGCTTTTCGGCCGCTCTTGTCGCAGCCGGGTCACGCGCCCATCTCCTGACCGCACGGAGCCAGTCATGTCCGCCAATCTCATTCTGTTAGGGCCACCGGGAGCCGGCAAAGGCACCCAGGCCGAGTTCCTGGTGCAGACCCTCGCGATCGCCCACATCTCCACCGGGGATATGTTGCGCTCCGCCGTGGGCCGCGGGACGGCCCTCGGCCTCGAGGCGAAGCAGTACATGGACGCGGGCAAGCTCGTGCCCGACGCGCTCGTGGTCGGGATCGTCCGCGAGCGCATCCTGGAGCCGGACTGTGCGGCAGGCTTCCTGCTCGACGGGTTCCCGCGCACGATCCCCCAGGCTGAGGCACTTGACGGGGCCATCGCCGAGCTGGGGCTGTCGACACCGACGGTTGTGAACATGGAAGCCCCCGACGAGGAGCTCGTCCGGCGGCTGTCGGGACGACGGATGTGCGACGCGTGCGGCGCGATCTACCACGTCAGTCGCGACAACCTGGAGGTGGGCGCCGCGTGCCCGCAGGCCGGATGCCAGGGCACCATCTACCAGCGGTCGGATGACCAGGCCGCGGCGATCCAGCAGCGACTGGACGTCTACAAGGCACAGACCCAGCCGCTGATTGAGTACTATGCCGGCCGGGGACAGCTCGTGCGCGTGCAGGCCCTGGGAACGGTGGAGGAAGTCAACGCACGAGTGACGGCGGCGCTGCGCGGGCGCGGTGTGCAGGCATGACGCGGCGCGGTCGGCGCTTACCAGAGGTGCCGCGCAAGTCCGACCACGAAGTCGAGCTCATGCGCCGGGCCGGCGCGATTGTAGCCAGCGTGCTCGGCGCCATGGAGCAGGTCGTCGCACCCGGTGTCACCACCGCCCACCTGGATCGCATCGCGGAGCAGATCATTGTCGCGGCCGGCGCCCGCCCCAGCTTCAAGGGCTACCGTGGGTATCCCGCGACCATCTGCTGCGAGCCCGATGAGGTTGTGGTGCACGGTATCCCCAGTGAGGCGACGGTCCTGCGTGAGGGCCAGATCCTGGGGATCGACGTCGGCGCCGAGTACCGGGGCTACCACGCCGACGCCGCCGTGACGGTGGCGGTCGGCACGGTCAGTCCCGAGCAGGCCGCACTGATGGCGGCCACCCGCGAGGCCCTCGCATGCGCGATCGAGGTCGCCCAACCGGGCAACCTGCTGCGAGATGTCTGCAGCGCCGTCCAGAAGTACGTGGAACCGCGGGGCTATTCGGTCGTGCGCGATCTGGTGGGGCACGGCATCGGCCGGGTGATGCATGAGCCACCGCAGATCCCCAACTTCGTGGAGGATGGACAGTTCGCCGAGTACGACCTGACCCTGCGACCCGGGCACGCTCTGGCCATCGAGCCAATGGTCAACGCCGGGGACTGGCGCGTAGTTCAGGACCCCGATGCCTGGACGATCCGCACGGCTGACGGCAGGCCTTCGGCACACTTCGAGCATACCATCGTGGTCAGCAGGGGCGGCCCGACCATCCTAACCCTTCCGTAGCGGGGCACACCAAGGAGCAGCGACGCGCCTCATGCCAAAGATGGGTAAGCAGACAGACAGCGACAGACAGAAGAAGGCCATCGCTGTTCGCGGGACAGTGGCGGAGAAGCTTCCGAACGCTGTTTTCCGGGTGGCGTTGGAGAACGGCCTCGAGGTGCTCGCCCACGTCTCCGGGAAGATCCGTACCCGGGTGATCCGCGTCATGGCCGGCGACAAGGTCACCGTCGAGCTGTCGCCGTACGACCTGACGCGCGGGCGCATTACGTGGCTGCACAAGTAGCACGCACCCAGGGCCTGCCGTGCGAGGCAGCCCGCGATCGCGGGCTGCGAGGGCAGGCCTGTCGCATCGATAAGGAGTCTTCTGATGAAAGTCACGGCCTCGGTGAAGAAGCGGTGTGACAAGTGCAAGATCGTCCGACGCCACGGCGTGGTGCGGATCATCTGCGAGAATCCCAGACACAAGCAGCGCCAGGGATAGGGCGCTTCCCAGATACTCAGGAGGCACGACCATGCCCCGAATTGCGGGTATAGACCTTCCAAGAGACAAGCGCATCGAGATCGCCCTCACCCACATCTACGGCATTGGGCATTCTACCGCGCAGAAGATCGTGAAGAAGACGGGCATCGATCCCGCCACGCGCATGCGCGATATCACCGAAGACGAGGCCGCTCGGCTCCGTGACGTGATTGAGAACGATTACGTCATCGAGGGCGACAAGCGCCGCGAGGTGCAGAGCAACATCCAACGCTTGATCGAGACCGGGACCTACCGGGGTCTCCGCCACCGCCGCGGACTGCCCGTGCGCGGCCAGCGGACCCGGACCAATGCCCGCACCCGCAAGGGGAAGCGGAAGACGGTTGCCGGGAAGAAGAAGTCCGCGGCCAAGACGTAGTCGACAGCCGGCGACAGTACCCGCCCGGCACCGGTGTTCCGCGGCCGGCGGGTGTTGCGCCGCGAGGGCATGGCGGCCGCTCGCACGCGACCCCGTGTGGTGTTGAGCTTCCCAACTGGAGGATACACATGCGTCAGTCGAGCCAGTCCGGTGGTGGACGCAAGTCCAAGGTCAAGCGGCAAGTCCCCTATGGGCGTGCCAATATCACGTCGACGTTCAACAACACGATCGTGAGCATTGCCGACCAGAAGGGCAACGTGCTGTGCTGGGCCAGTGGGGGCACAATCGGGTTCTCCGGCACGAAGAAGGGGACCCCGTTCGCGGCGCAGCTCGCCGGGGAGAGTGCGGCTCGCAAGGCCCAGGAGTTCGGGATGACGCGCGTCGATGCGTTCGTGAAGGGGCCCGGCTCGGGCCGCGAGGCGGCGGTCCGCGCACTGCAGGCGGCCGGCCTCGAAGTCGGCGCCGTGCGTGATGTCACCCCGACGCCGCACAACGGGTGTCGCCCCAAGAAGCGCCGGCGGGTCTAGCCCGTCAACCGCGCGGTCGCCGGGGCGGGCCCTCCCGCCTGGCACCGCGCCACGTACACCCGTCCGGGAACATCCTGTTGCGACAAAAGGGGCGCGGCTACCGCCGCCCCGGAGGTGAGGAAGTCCGATGGCACGATACAAGGGCCCAGTCTGCCGCATCTGCCGCCGTGAGGGCCAGAAGCTATTCCTCAAGGGGCAGCGCTGCTACGGCCCCAAGTGCGCCTGGGAGAAGAAGCAGTACCCTCCCGGCCAGTTTGGGGAGTCGAGCATGCGTCGCCGCCGCCCCAGCGACTACGGCATTCAGTTGCGCGAGAAGCAGAAGCTGCGCGCGATCTACGGTGTGCTCGAGAAGCCGTTCCGCAAGTACATCCAGCACGCGGAGCGCATGGAAGGCGTCGCCGGCGAGAACCTGCTCAAGCTGCTTGAGCTGCGCCTCGAGAACGTCGTGTTTCGCGCCGGGCTCGCGGCGAGCCGCCCGGAGGCCCGCCAGCTTGTCGCCCACGGCCACTTCACCGTCAACGGCCGGGTCGTCAATGTCCCGTCGTTCCGCGTGCGGCCGGGGGACGAGATTGCCGTCAAGCAGAGCAGCCGCGACATCCCGCCGATTGCCGCCGCCGCCGGCGCCGCGGCCGGTCGGCCCCAGCTCGCCTGGATCGAGGCCGCTCCCGAAGCCCGCACCGCCAAGATCATCGCGGTCCCGGAACGCAGTCAGATCGATACCGACGTCGATGAGCAGATGATCATTGAGTTCTACTCGCGCTAGCCGCGCCGCGCGAACACCGCAATGGGTACGAGGTTGGCAGATTCGGCTCTTCGCTCGTCAGCGAAGCCGTGTATGCGCAGCAAGCCCAGCAATCCTTGGCTCCGACCCCGTCGGGCCATGCCCCAAGGGAGCGCATCGCATGCTAGGGGAACTGGACCCCAAGATCACCGCCCTGGAACTGTCGCCGAAGCATGGCAAGTTCGCCATCGAGCCGCTCGAGCGTGGCTTCGGGCACACCCTCGGGAACGCGTTCCGTCGCGTGCTGCTCTCGCACATCTCGGGCGCTGCCGTCACCGACGTGCGCATCGATGGCGCCCTGCACGAGTTCACCACGCTGCCGGGCGTCGTCGAAGACGTCATGCAGATCGTGCTCAACCTCAAGGAACTGGCCATCAAGGTCAACCTCAGCTCGCCCGAGGCAGCGCACGAGGAGCGCGTCCTGCGCATCTCCGCCTCCGGTGAGACCGAGGTCATCGGCGCCGATGTCACCTGCCCGCCTGACGTTGAGATCCTCAACCCGGCGCTTCACATCGCGCAGCTCAGCAGCCCGGAGGCCAAACTCGAGATCGACTTCTGGGTCGAAGTCGGCGAGGGCTATCGCCCCACGGAGGAACGAGAGACGCCGCGCCGCGACATCGGGATCATCCCGATCGACGCCCTGTTCTCGCCGATCAAGCGTGCCTCCTACGCGGTCGAGCCCACCCGTCTCGGCCGGCGCACCGACCTCGATCGCCTCGTGCTCGAGCTCTGGGGCAACGGGACGGTCGTTCCCGAGCAGGCGCTGCAGATGGCCGCCCGCACGCTCCATTCGTACATCGCGATCTTCCTGGGGCACGTTGAGGAGATCGAGACCGTTGCCGAGGTGTCAGAGGAGGGTGGCGAGGAGACCAACCGCTGGCTGGAGACTCCGATCGAGGATGTGGACTTCTCGGTCCGCACCTTCAACTGCCTCAAGAAAGAGGCGATCAACACCCTCGGCGAGTTGATCAAGCACAGCGAAGTCGAGCTGCTCGCCATCCGCAACTTCGGCAAGCGCTCGCTGGACGAGGTCATCGACAAGCTCGCCCAGTTCGGGCTGGGGCTAGCCGAGCCGAGCGCGGAGGAGCACGAGTAGCACGCGCTGCACGGGCCGCGCCGCTTGCGCCGGGACGGCTGTCGGCACAGCCCGGCACCCGGCGCCCCCCGTGGGCCCTGTCGCCGGCAGGGAGACCATCAGTCCGGCCCCGGTGGGGCCCGCCCGGTTCATGGAATGCGAAGGAGAACGCCATGCGACATCGGAAGGACCACAAGCGTATCGGCAGAGCGACTGACCAGCGGCTGGCACTGCTGCGCAGCCAGACCGGCTCGTTGTTCCGCCACAACCGGATCAAGACCACGCTCCTGAAGGCACAGGAGACGTCCCGGTTTGCCGAGAAGCTGATTACGCTCGCCAAACGCCAGGACCTGGCCGCCCGGCGCCTGGTGTTAGCCGAGCTGAACCAGCCCGACGTGGTCGGGCACCTGTTTGCGCAGATCGCACCACGCTATGGGGACCGTGAAGGCGGCTATACGCGCGTCATCCGGGCCGGCAAGCGGCGGGGCGATGGCTCGCAGATGGCCATCCTCGAGCTCACTGAGTAGTTCCCGGGTCATTGCCTTGACAACCAGGCCGCGGGCGGGCTCGCAACCGCCCTCCGCTGCTGCGACCGGCACTGCGATGCGCAACATCAAGCTGGTCATCCAGTACGACGGGTCAGAGTACGCCGGCTTCCAGGTGCAGGGCGACACCCCGACGATCCAGCGCGAGCTGGAGGCCGCCCTGGCGCGGGTGCTCGCGCATCCGGTCCGGATCCGCGCGGCGGGACGCACCGACGCCGGAGTCCATGCCGTCGGCCAGGTCATCACCGCGTGCACCGGCTCGCCCATCGCCGTAGCGGGCCTGGTCAACGCACTCAATAACACGTTGCCCCCCGCCATCTGTGTTGCCGGGGGCGAAGAAGTCGCACCGCAGTTCCACCCTCGCTACGATGCCGTGGCGAAGCTGTATTCGTACCGGATCCTGAACCGCCGCGAGCCCTCGCCGTTCATCGGCCGGTACGCGTGGCACATCGCGCGGCCGCTGGACTTGGGCGCGATGGAGGTGGCCGCCGGCGTGCTGCGCGGGCGCCACGACTTCTCGGCGTTCGAGGCCGCCGGGTCGTGTGTCCGGGACAAGGTCCGCACGCTCGAGCGGCTCGACTGCGAGCGCCACGCCGAGATCGTGGAGATCCGCGCCCTGGGCGACGGGTTCCTCTACCGCATGATGCGCAACATCGTTGGCACGTTGGTGGAGGTGGGGCGAGGGCGCCTGGCGCCGCAGGTGGTGGGGCCGATCCTGGAGTCGGGCGAGCGGGGGCGGGCGGGCCCGACAGCGCCGCCGCACGGGCTGTGCCTGGTTCGCGTCGACTACTGAACTGACCGTGCCGCCGGCGCGATCCCGGACTGGTGGGCCGCCTTGCCGGTAGCGTTGTGCCGTGGGACCCCCTCGCGGTCGCGGTGTGCGCCTCGTGCAGCCACCGGGCATTTGGGGCTGAGACACTCGGAGGTTAGATCATGGACAATCTGAAGACCAGGTCCGCCAAGGCAGATGACACAACAGAGGCGTGGTGGCACGTGGATGCCGACGGTCTTGTGCTGGGCCGGCTCGCGGCGCGCGTCGCCGCCGTCCTGCGCGGCAAGCACAAGCCCTCCTTCACCCCGCACGTGCCCTGTGGCGACTTCGTGGTCGTCACCAACGCGGCCAAGGTCCGTCTGACCGGGAACAAGCTGCGCGACAAGATGCGCTACAGCCATTCCGGCTATCCGGGGCATCTGAAGGCCGAGAACTATGGGCATTTCCTCGGCCGGGCGCCCGAAGAGGTCGTCCTCAAGGCGATCCGTGGCATGCTCCCGCACTGCGCGCTGGGGCGCAAGCTGCTCACCCGGGTGAAGGTGTACGCGGGAGCTGAGCACCCGCACGAGGCGCAGCAGCCCAGGGAACTGGGTCTCTGAGCCTGTCGCGCCGCCGCGACCCCCCCCGCGGGGTCGGCGGTGCACACTTGATCTGTCACTACTACTCCACGCCCTCTGAGGGAGGTGCCGGATTTGGATCGAGACAAGAACTACGGCACTGGCAAGCGCAAGGACGCCGTCGCGCGGGTCTGGCTGAAGGCAGGCACCGGCGAGATCACCGTCAATGGCAAGCCGTTCCGTGAGTACCTGCATCGCACCAGCCTGGAGCAGCTCGTTGTGCAGCCGCTCCTGGCGGTCGAAGTGCGCGACAAGTACGATGTGAAGGCGTTTGTCAGCGGCGGCGGCATTGCCGGGCAGGCCGGCGCACTGCGCCATGGGATCGCCAAGGCGCTTGTGTCAGAAGATGAGACGCGACGCCCTGTACTCGGAGCCGCGGGCTTCCTCACGCGCGATCCGCGCGTGAAGGAGCGCAAGCATGCCGGCTTCCGCCGCGCCCGGCGCGGGAAGCAGTTCTCGAAGCGCTAACCGAGCGGCCGAACGATCGTGCTCCGGCCGCGATGCTGCGGCAGCGCGTCCGGACGCTTGAGGCTGAGCGCCTGAGCCGCCCCGGCGGTGTTGTCTGAGACAGGTCGACCCGTGCCGTGACTACGGCCGCGGTCGGCCTGTTTGCTGTCACGGCGCCGGTCGGCCACGCCATCGCAGCAGCCCGACCACTTCGTGCGAGCCCGGCGGCCGTGTGGGCACCCGAGTGGCGGAACCGGCAGGCCGGTGGGCTGTCGAACTACATGTAGTAGTGCTGGCGGCGCCGCCGATGGCTCGGCCCCTCACGCATGGGCCACCGGCGGGCGGCCCGCGTGGGCTGCCGGCATCGCGCCACGCGCTAGATCCGTGCGTCGGTGGCGTGCCATCTCCTGAAGGCTCGGGCGAACAAGGCTTATGCGTGGGCACGGCGGGTGAGGTTGGCTGTGGGCCCATCGTCTGCGGGGTAAGCCGCCGACCTCGATCCTCCAGACCCCAGGTGAACCTGTCCCATGTCGTGTGCCACAGACCATCGCTGTCGGGCCGTGCTGGTCGCCATCATCGTCGCCCTTGCGCCGGGTCATGTGGCGTGGGCGCTGGACCAGCGTGCTGAGTACCTGGTGGACTTGAGCATCGTGTACGGTGACGCCCACTTCAACTCGGGCGAGAACCTGGTGCTTGACTTGGCCGGGACGCCGGATGTCGCCGACTGCAGCCTGCCCTACGCCCTCGCCTTGCTGGAGACGGGGCGCAGCGTCTCGCGCGCGAAGGCGGTCATCAATGCCGTCGTCGCCCTGCAGGACACGCAGCCGACCTCGCCCACGCGCGGACTGTTCCGGGCGACGGGGATGCCCGACGCCCCCTACAGCTCGGCGGCGACGTATCGGATGGCGCCGCTGCTCGCGCGCATCTCCGCGCGGCATGCGGACCGGCTCGGCGGCGGGGACACCGAGCGCCTGAAGGCGGCCATGGGGCTGGCACTGAAGGGCATTGTGCGGGAGACGCCGCCAGCGACAGAGGACACGCTCTTGCGCCAGGCGGCCCTCGCCCAACTGGGGACCGCGCTGGGCGACATGAGTCTCGTGGCCGGCGCCATCAGCGCCGTCAACAAGTGGCTGGCGACCGTCGGACAGGCGGGGCGGGCGTGGGCACCCAGCCCGACGGGTGACACGTTGCGGCTGCTCGCGCTCCAGTGGATCTGGGAGACCACCCCTGCGTCCTCGCGCCCTCCGGTCGAGCAGGCGCTGCGGCTGTGCTACCTGGACTTCGCCCCGCGCATCCATCCAGCCATCGGCGGGATCGCCGGAGCCGCGGAGGCGGCATTCCCCGACGAGTACATGGATGGGCAAGGCCTGCCGTCGTACTTGGCCTACCGGGACTTCGGCAGTCGCGTCCCCACGCGGATCCGGCCGTTTGCCGCGGCGATTGCCCTCGCGAGCTACCGCCCCCCCGCCGATCTCGCGGGGGCCGTGCGCGCCGACTTCAAGCCCTACATGGTCCAGACCGCGGCCAATGGGGGGGAGCAGACGCCGGCGCTCACAAACACCTACCTGCACCCGAGCTTCACCCTGGGGAGCATGACAGGCTGGTGCATGCGCGACACGATCCCGATCCTGGCGACCTTCGCGCGCAATACGGGGCGGCCGACGGCCTACTTCGTCGTCAACGGTGCGCCCGTGCACGTCAACTCGCTCCAGGTGGAGAACCTGGCCATCTGCTCGTTCAACTTCGACCGCATCGGCGTCAGTCGGCGGGTGCGGGCGTGGATCAAGGGGTGCCTGGGGACGGCGCAGGAGGTGGAGCAGATCTGGGCCCGAGGCGCTGAGTGGAACGGTGAGCCCGTGGCGATCGGCATGCGCGACACCGTCGTCGTCAAGCGCGGCGGCACCTACCTCGCAGTCACCGTGCTCGAGGCGTGTGTCTCGGGCGAAGAGCCCTCCTCCCGCTGCAAGCCGGCAGTGCTCGAATGGGAAGGCATCGGCGAGCACGCCGCCCTCATGCTCACCAACTACGCCCGCCAGGAAGACTATCCGCTGCACCGCCCCGTCGACGACCTGCGTGCCGGGTTCGTCGTTCAGATCTGGGACGGCGATCAGTTCGATACCGCCGGTGACGTGGCGCGCTGGCTGAACCTGTCGAGGGTCACTCAGACCTTCGGGACCGCTACCGCCAAGACGCCGGAGCCGCTCGAGGTGCGCCCGGTACTGGACAAGAACAAGCCGTTGCCCCGGCGCCGATACTCGGTGCGGACCCAGAAGGTGCACACGATCACGTATGCCTACCAGCGGGGGAAGGGGAACGTGTTCGAGCTTGTCGAGGACCTGCGCCACGAGGAGGTGTTGGCGCGGACAATCAACGGCCAGCCCCTCCCGCACAGCACGTGGTGGCAGACGCCCGGCTTTGTGTTCTCGCCCGAGCAGATCGATCGGCTCCTTGGGATTGTCTGCAAAAGT
>CAZIWQ010000001.1:0-7349 GCA_964542355.1 uncultured Armatimonadia bacterium | reverse complement strand
GAGCAGACGCTGTCGGCGGCGCTGAGCGCGCCACCGCCGGCCCCGGTTGCCCCCCCGCCGGCGCCGCCCCCCGCGGCCGGCGGCGGTGACGGGTAGTCGCGGGAAGTGGCCCCCGCCGCACCGCGCGGTGTGGCCAGGAATCACATGGCCGGAGAGCCCCCCCACGGGGCGCCTCCGGCCATGGTCGTGTCCGCTCGGCTCACAACGGCGACTGCTCCTGCCCGCCGGTGACGATCACTCCGCCAGGGGTCGGCGGCGACGGTGGCGTGGACCCTCCCGGGACCCTCGGCTCCGTCGTCCCCCCGCCCGTGTCCGTCGCCGGCGAGGAGCCGCCGGAGCCGGTGTGGCTACGGGCCGGGGTCGAGAAGTTCGGACCGTCTCCTGCGCCGCAGCCTGACATGAGCACTATCCCCAGCATCGCACAGGCGACTGCCCAGCGCATGGCACAGACCCCCTCTACCTGAGTTCAGCGACGTTGTCACGCACCTTCCGGATGGCAGCGAGGACGAGGTCCATGTCGCTGGTGTCACCCAGGAACATGGCATGTCCGAGCGAGCAGCCTTCCTCGGCGAGGACGCGATCCGCGACCGGGGTCGCGACGGCGGCATAGTCGGGCGGCTCGACGCCCTGGGGCCAGCAGACGGGCCCGAACTGGCGGTTGGTGAACAGCGGGTTCTTCTGGATCGGGTGGAGGTGCCCGCTGCCGATGCCGAGGCCCTCGGCGGCCATCGCCTCGACAAAGCGTGCCCGGGGGAGCCCGTCAAACTCGTCCTGCCTGAACTTGAAGTGGTAGAAGTAGCATCCGCGACGGGTCACGACGGCGGGGTCCCATGGGATTGGCTCGACGCCCGGGATCTCGGCCAGCCCGGCCTCGAGGTGGCGGAAGTTCGCCATCCGGGTCTCGTTCTGGGCAGGCAGCCGCTCACACTGACAGGTCGCGATGGCGCCCTGCCACTCGGTCATCCGCAGGTTGCTGGCCACGATGTGGTGCTCGTAGAACGGGCGGTCCGCGATCCGGCCGATATGATGGAAGGTGAACGCCTTGGCGGCAAGCTCCTCGTCGTTGCTAAGGACGATGCCGCCCTCGCCGCACGTGAGGTTCTTGCCCATCTGCAGGCTGAAGGTGCCGAAGTCGCCGATGCAGCCGCACCCCTTGCCGCGCCACTCGCTGCCGTGGGCGTGCGCGCAGTCCTCCACGACGAACAGCCCGTGCTTGTCGGCGATCTGCATGATCCGGTCCATGTTCGCCGGGTAGCCACCGTAGTGGACGGGGATGATGCCGGCGGTGCGCGGACCCACCGCCGCCTCGATGGCATCCGGGTCAATCTGGTAGGTTGCCGGCTCGATGTCCACCACGATGGGGATGGCGTTGACGAGGATGACGGCCGTTGCGGTGGCGACGAAGGTGGAGGCGGGCACGATCACCTCATCGCCCGGCTTGATCCCGACGGCCTTGAGTGCCAGCTCGATGGCCTGCGTGCCATTGGTGCAGGCGACGCCGTACTTGGCTCCCTGGTAGGCGGCGAAGGCATTCTCGAACTTGCCGACCCACGAGTCGGCGGCGTCGGGATAGCCGCCGCGCCACCAGATGCGGGACTCGAGCACCGTATTGAGGGCGTTCCGCTCCTCGTCTCCGAACTGCGGCCATGGCTTGCCAAGGGGCCGGTCGATGACCTTGGGTCCGCCGTTGAGCGCCAGGTTGGACATAGTAGGCTCGTGCCTCCATCATCAGATTGCGTGGGACAGGCGGGGTACTTCGCCGCAGTGCCGCCCGCACCTTCTGCGTCCCGGGCGTCACGGCCGGTGAGACATCGGCGGGCAGGTGAACCACCCCCTCGTCGCGAACCCTCCTGCGGCCGCGACAACCCGCAGACCGGCAACCCATGATGCCCCCGCAATCTCAATCGCCGCCGTCGGACACGGCTGGACAACCCGAGACACTCGCCGGCGTGACGACGCGGGCTGTGGTCCTGTCGGTCGCGCTGACCTTCGCGATCTACCTGCTCACCACCAAGCCGGGCTTCGTGCGCATCAACTGGCTGCCGTATACGACGCCCCCCGTTCAGCCGTTCTTCCTGCTGCTCCTGCTCCAGGGCGCCAACGTGCTCTTGCAGCGCTGCGCGCGTCTGCCGGCGATTCTGCGGCCGTTCACGCGGGCCGAGCTGTTCTTCATCTACGCGGCGCTGTCGATCTCGCTGCCGATGGAGCGCGGCGGGTATGTGATCCACTACCTGACCAGCGGCCAGTACTTCGCCACCGATGCCAACAAGTGGGGCGAGATCTTCGCGCAGTACCCCGACTGGTTCATGCCTCGCGATGAGGGAGTCATTCGCCGCTGGATGGAGGGCTCGGCGAGCGGGCACATCCCGTGGGAGGCGTGGCAGGTTCCGCTCGCGGTGTGGTTTGGGTTCCAGATGGTGATGGTGTTCACGGTGATGTGCCTGGTGGGGCTGCTGCGCAAGCAGTGGTCGGAGGGCGAACGGCTGACCTATCCGCTGCTGTTCATCCCGCTGGAGATCACGGGGGGCCGGCAGACGCACGGGTTTGCCACCGGCTTCTTCCGCAACCCGATCATGTGGATCGGCTTCGGCCTGGCCGCCGCCTTCAATGGCCTCAACATCCTGCATGCCTACTTCCCCGGCATCCCGGGGATTGCGCGCTACCTGACACTGGATCCCTACCTCAATGAGGGTCTGCTGCGGCATGTGCGTCCGCTGGGGATCAGCTTCGCGCTGGAGATCTGTGGCCTGGCGTATCTGGTGTCGGGCGAAGTGCTGCTCTCCGGGTGGCTGCTGTACTTTGCCATGAAGCTGATCAAGGTCATCGGGCTGAGCATGGGGTACCGCGAGTCGGGCTTCCCGTTCTTCCAGGAGGTCAGCGCCGGCGGCTACGTCGCGCTGGCAGTGTTCCTGGTCTGGATCGCGCGCCCGCACCTCGCCGAGGTCTGGCGCCAGGTGTGGGATGCCCGTGGGCGCGAGGAGAACGAGGCCCTGCCGTATCGGTGGCTGGTGATCGGGCTGGTGTTCGGGTCGGTGGCGATGGTGCTGTTCTGGGTGGAGGCCGGCCTGAAGCCGATCCTCCCCGTCATCTTCCTGGTCTGCCTGTACATCTTCACGCTGGTGGCTGCGCGGGTGCGCGCCGAGGCCGGCCCACCGGTCGTCTGGTGCCACCCCTACGGGTACGACCAGCAGATGCCGCTGCAGCTTCTGGGCTCGCGGGCGATCAAGAGCCTGGGCGGCGACAAGTCGCTGGCCCTGTTCGGGGTGCTGTTCTGGATCGGGCGGGCAGCCTACCCGCATCAGGTCGCCCAGTATTTCGTCGACAGCCTGCAGCTCGCCCATCACGGGCGCGCGCGCCGCAGCCACATGACCGCCCTGCTGCTGCTCGTGTGCGCGGTGGCGCTCGGTCTCACCTTCTGGTACCACCTCGATGTCGGCTACAGTGTCGGGCAGGTGCTGATTGGGAGCCGGTCGGGCGAGCAGAGCATCGGCTGGGGGTTCTCGTGGTCTCGTGGTGAGTACCAGGTGGTGCGGGCTGCGATGGACCGGCCCACCGGCCCGAACTTCACGCAGATGGGCTTCTACGGCGCCGGGTTCCTCATCACCAGCCTGTTGACCGTGGCGCGGATCCGCATCACCAGCTTCCCGCTCCATCCCCTCGGCTTCCTCCTGGCCACGCTCTACGGTGACTACAGCCCCTACTGGTTCCCGTTCCTGTTCGCCTGGACATGTCAGCGCCTGCTGTTGCGCTACGGCGGCCTCAAGCTCTACCGGCGCTTCGTGCCGTTGTTCCTCGGGCTGGCCTTCGGGCATATGCTCATCGGCGGCTTCCTGTGGCGGATCGTGATCAACTACTTCATCGACCCCTCCATCTCGCGAGGGTACTACCTCAACCTCGGGGGGTAACGGTGCTGCCGCGTGCTTGGCCGCCGGAGGTGAGGCCGTTGTGGGCCTCACTGCGGACCGGGGAAGGAGGTCGCCGGGTCGGCCCCGAACCTCATGCCAGCGCTACGCATCACACGGGCGTCCGCCCGCCGGGAGCCGCGAGCCACCATGGATGCGCCGCAGCAGAGCAAGGCCACCGTGACGTGCCTCGGTGTCGGTGTCGTCGTGGCGCTGGTTGTGGGGACCATCATCCGGCTAGCCACCGGATCGATCGTCCCCGCCGCGATGGTCACAGTCTTCCTGCTGATCATCCCCGTGGCGGTCGGCATCACCGCCCTGCGCCAGGCGGTTGCCGCGGGGGCCTACACGGTGACGCTGGAGCCGCTGCCCGCGGTGGCGATCGGGCGCACGATCGAGTTGCGTGGCCTGATCCAGCCCAGGCGCAGCCTGGTCATCGGGCCGGTGCGTGCCGTGCTGCGCTGCCAGGAGCATGCGATCTCACGCGGCGGGACCAGTGATACCCACTATCGCCAGACGATCGTTGAGCAGACCCTCGATCTGGCCGAGCGACGCAAGCTCAGTTACGGGGAAGCGATTGAGGTCCGCGCCCGCTTCAGCATCCCGGCCACCGCGATCCCCTCGTTCCAGGGCCAGAACAACTCCATCGAGTGGACGGTGACGATCCTCGCGCCGGTCCCCGGGTGGTGTCCGGACATCAAGCAGGAACTTGCGCTCCGGGTCGTACCGCAGATTGTCGCGACGGCGGACCGGAGCCTGTCGAACGATCCCACAATCCCGGCGACATGGGCGGGCGATCTGAAGCTGGTGGGGGGGCCCGTCCAGCAGGGCACTGTGCAGTCGCAGTTCGAGGCCTACCGCGGCCCGCTCATCAGCGGCGTGCCGGCGCTGCGGGCGGGCGGCAGCCAGCGCCTGGAGCTCCGGGTGCTGAGCACGGGTGACATCCACTGTCGCGGCTTGCGCCTGTGGGTGGGCTGCCGGATCCATGGCTCGGGGTCGGAGGAGAAGATCGCGCTTGTCAACGACGAGTTCATCCACGAGGGTGACCTGACCAGCGGGACGATGGTGACTCGCAGCGTGGAGGTGGCGGTTCCGGAGGGCGGGCCGGTGAGCTTCGCCGGCCGCTACGTCAAGTGCGACTGGATCGTGCGGGTGCGCGTGGACATCCCGATCTGGCGTGACAAGTGCCTGGACCTACCGCTGGTGGTCACTCCGCACCTGCTTGCAGGGCGCGACTGAGGGATTGGGCTGCCGCGGCGACGTCGTCGGCGGTGAGCGGACGGGAGCCATCCGCGTCCTCGAACAGCTCGTAGCCCAGTTGCAGGCAGCGCTCGAGATTGCCCGCGCTCGCCTGCAGCACGGCGGCGGCGGCCTCGGGGAGCAGGTGGCAGCGGTCGCGGGCCGCGGGGCCGGCGAGCGCCGCGCGCGCGGACAAGAGCCGCATCACCTGCGCAGGGGTCGTCAGTGGCGGCAGCGGCACGTGGAGGCAACTCAGGCGCGCGCCGCGGATGCGCCGGCGCAGGTCGCGGTGGGTGGCGAGGACCACGCGTGTGTGCGCGCGGCGGACACGCGTCAGCAGGCCCGCCAACACGGAGCGCGGCAGGCGGTCGACCTCGTCGAGCAGCGCCACCTGCCCGAGCTCAACCGCCTCGGGCGTGAGTGGCGCACCGACCGGGAAGCAGGTGTAGGGGGCGGCAACCTGGGCCTGCGCCAGTGACTGCCCGAGCTGCAGGAGCAACGCGGTCTTGCCCATGCCGCAGCTCCCGAGGACGTGGAGGCACTCGGCCGTCCCGTCGAGGAACCGCAGCGCCTCCTGCGGCCACTGGTAGATGGCCGCCAGGCGGTGCGGCGGGAGGGGCTCAAACGGATTCGCCATGCGCATGCCAGCCGGTGCGTGGTGTACCCATCGGCATCCCAGGAGGCCACCTGTCACCATGATCGATACAGCCAGGCCGCGTCGCTCAGCCCCCCCCGAGCCGACCTCGATCGCCGAGACGGGCTGCTCGGTGGGCTTCTTGGCCGACCTCGCCCTCAAGACCATCTACTACGGCGGAGAGATGAGCGCCCAGAGCCTTGTCGAGAGCGTGAAGCTCCCGTTCGTGAACGTGATGCAGGAGGTCCTGGGGTTCCTCAAGCGTGAGGAGCTGATTGTGATCAGCGGCGGCGGCGGGTTCTCGGAGCAGGCGCTGATATATGTCGTGACCACCAAGGGGGCCGAGCGGGCCCGGGAGGCCCTCCTGCGCTCACAGTATGTCGGTCCGGCGCCGGTCAGCCTGGACGCCTACTCGACGCTGGTACGCGCCTACGCCGTCACCAACATCTCCGTCGGCCCGGAACAGGTGCGGACGGCATTCAGTCACCTGGTGCTGAACCCCCACGTGATCGACGCCCTCGGGCCGGCCGTCAACTCCGGCCGCTCGATCTTCATCTACGGTGTGCCGGGTAGCGGCAAGAGCACGATTGCCGAGGCGATGCGAGCCCTGCTCGGCGGCGACATCTTCGTCCCCTACGCCGTCGACACCGGCGGACATGTCATTCGCGTCTACGACCCGCAAACCCACGGCGCGACGACGGCGCCCCCCCCGCCGACCGAGTACAGCCCCGCGGTCGGCCAGGCGCGGGCCGATGCGCGGTGGGTGCGCTGCCGCCGCCCCTTCGTCGAAGTGGGTGGCGAGCTGGTGCTGAGCTCCCTCGACCTGATCTACGATGATGTCGCCAAGTTCTACGAGGCACCCCTGCAGGTCAAGGCGAACGGGGGCATGTTCCTGATCGATGACTTCGGCCGTCAGCAAGTGCCCCCCGCCGACCTGCTCAACCGCTGGATGGTGCCGCTCGAGCGCCGGGTCGACTTCCTCACCCTGCACACCGGCAAGAAGATCGAGGTGCCGTTTGAGCTGCTCATCGTGTTCTCGACCAACATCGATCCGCGGCAGTTGGTGGACGAGGCCTTCCTGCGTCGCATCCGACACAAGGTCGAGGTCTGCAACCCGACCGTCGCCGAGTACCGCACCGTGATGGAGCGGGTCTGCGAGGCGCGTCGCGTGCCGTTTGACCCCGTCGTGTTCGACTACCTGATTCAGGAGCACTACATCAATGCCGAGCGCGAGATGCGAGGCGTCCACCCGCGCGACCTGATCGACCAGATCATCGACATCGCCAAGTACCGCGAGGTGGAGCCGCGGATGACGGAAGAGCTGTTCGACGATGCCGTCCGCTCGTACTTCGTCCGCCTCTAGAGACCCGGCCGAAAAGGCCACTTCCGGCCGGGTCTCTAGCGACGAGACGGCTGTGAGTGGCTTCTGCGGGCCTCTGAGCGTAGCGTCGCGGCCTCAGTACGACTTTTCGGCCGCTCTTCCTGGCGACCACGAGGGGACACGATGGCAGGTGGTGGGCGTGAAGGTCGTGTCGTCACGTGCGAAGCACGTGTGGTCCCGCCCGCAGGGCGGT